>DPMS01000895.1 GCA_003541285.1 Actinomycetota bacterium | reverse complement strand
CTGTCCGACTTCGGGCTGAGCAAGCAGGCTCTTTCCTCGACCGGGATCACGGCCACCGGTCAGTTCCTCGGAACCCTCGACTACGTGGCACCAGAACAGATCGAGGGCCACCCGGTGGACGGCCGGGCAGACGAGTACGCGCTGGCATGCGCCGCTGNNCCCGACCGAGGTGGTCCGGCCCGCCACTGCTGCCGCAACAGGTCCGGGCGGGCCGCCGACCGAGGCGGTGGGGCCGGCCCGGCACGGGCCTCCCCCGCCGCCGGGACCACCCGCCGCCAGGAGGGCTGCCCGGCCACCCGGCCCGCCGCGCCGGCCGTGGTGGCGTTCGCCGGTGGCCGCGGTCGCCGCGGTCATCGTCGTGCTGGGCGCGGCGGGTGCCGCCTACGCGATCACCCGTGGCGGCGGCGGCACGGCCGCACTCTCGGCACCGGGATGCACCAACACGACCGCGGTGGCACAGCCGCTGCACACTGTCCAGACCAGCGCGACCCAGCTCAGCGGCCAGCCGTTCGGCGTNNACCTGCTCGCCGCGTCCGGCAGCGGTGTGGTCGTCATCAGCGTGGCCACGGCCGAGCAGGGCGGCGCGAACCCGGTCGTGGGTATGCTCACCACCCCGCAGGGATCCGGGGCGGTCGGCGTGGCGGTCTCCCATGACGGCCGGCTCGCCTTCGTCACCTTGCAGTTCAGCAACACGCTGGCGGTGTTCAATCTCCAGACCGCCCTGTCAAGTGGCTTCGGGCCGTCGGCCCTGATCGGCACCGTCCCGCTCGGGGTGCACCCGGTCGGCATCTCGATCAGCCGGGACGGGCAGTGGCTCTATGTCGTATCCCAGCAGCGCAGCAACAGCACCCAGCAGGGGATGCTGACCGTTATCAGCGTGCAGAAGGCGGCTGCCAAGCCAGCGGCATCGATCGTGGCGCAGGCCCCGGCTGGCTGTCACCCTGTGCGCGTGGTGACGACAGGGCACGGCAGCGACGTCTGGGTGACGGTACGCGAGAGCAATACCCTGCTCGGCTTTTCCGCCAGCAAGCTGCGCAGCGATCCGGCGCATGCCCTGATCGCTCGGGTCCAGGTGGGGCAGTCGCCGATCGGGCTGGCACCGGTGGACGGCGGCGCCAGGATCGTGGTCGCCAACTCCAACCTGGCCGGGCGCAAGGGTGTTGCGCCCAGCCTGGCCGTGGTCAACACCTCGGCCGCCCTGGACGGCAAGCCGGCCCTGGTGGGGCTGATCAAGTCAGGCTTGCTGCCCAGGCAGTTCGCGCTTGAGCCGGACGGCCGCACGCTGCTGGTCACCAACTCGGCGTCCCGTCAGCTGGAGGCGGTGGATGTCACCCACCTCCCGTAGCCGCCACCGGCGGCGCAGACGGGCGCGCTGGGGATTGACCATCCTCGTGGTGGTGATGGCCCTGCTCGTTATCCTGCTGATCGCCGACCGGGTCGGCCTGGTCTACGCCGAGAACAGGGGCACCAGGTGGTGATCACGGCATCCGGCGAGAAGCTCGGGCCCGTGGACGTCAAGCGCATCGACGTCACCCTGGACGGGGTGCGGATCAACTCCAGTTACAACGGCGCCACCGTCTCCCGGCTGTACGGGACCGCGCTGGTCGGGTTCGCGGGCCTGGCCGGGGTGGCTGGCGCCCCGGGGCTGACGGTCTCCGCCGATGGCCCTGGCCTGGTGAAGATCAGCGCTGACCTTGGCGTGGTCTCCGCAACCGCTACCGCCCGGGTGACGCGGGCCGGGCCTGGCAGGATCCGCATCACCGTAGTCTCCACCGGTGGGATACCAGCCTCCCTGCTGGGCTCGCTCCGCGACATCACCCTGCCGCTGCCCGCGCTGCCGATGGGCATGACGATCCGCGGCGTGAGCATCACCGGTCAGGGCGTCCTGGTGCGGATCACCGCCCGGAACGTGAGTTTCGGCGGCTGACCGGACTGGCAGGTGCCGCCCAGGCGGTGCCTGCCTGCGCCTGCCCGCTGGTGAGCGGCCGGCCGGGGCGAATAGTCTCCTTGTCCACATACGCCTCAGCGGGCGCCCGATCCCTGGCCAGCCCGGCTTGTGGCCAGGACAGGGAGGCTTGGGATGCGGAGCAGGACACGATGACCGCGCCAGGGGCCTTTGCCGATGTGGCGGCGCTGCGGGAATGCTGGCATCCGGTCGCCTTCAGCCGCGACCTCGCTGACCGGCCAGTCCACGCCGACCTGCTCGGGGAACCACTGGTGCTCTGGCGTGACACGGATGGCCGGCCACGGGCCAACTCCGACCTGTGTGTGCACCGGGGCACCGCGCTCTCGCTCGGCTGGGTCAGCGGCAACGAACTCGTCTGCCCCTACCACGGCTGGCGATACCGGCCAGATGGCCGGTGTGTGGCCATTCCCCAGCTTGAAGACCCATCCCGGGTACCGGCCAAGGCCCGGATCGGTGCGTTCGGCTGCCAGGAACGGTACGGCCTGATCTGGGTGGCCCTGGCGCAGCCTCGCTGGCCACTGCCCGAGGTGCCCGAACTGGAAGACGGCGCGTGGGCCGTGGTGGCGGCCGGCCCCTACCGCTGGCAGTGTGACGCCGCACGGCAGGTGGAGAACTTCACCGACTTCGGGCATTTCCCGTGGGTGCACCCGGGGCTGCTGGGCGATCCGGACCGGCCGGTGGTTCCCCGCCACGAGGTCCGCACCGAGGGAAACGTGCTGCACTACACGATCGTCCGGCCCGAGGCCCGGGGCAGCGACGACTTCCCCGTGTTCGGCAACGAGCAGGCCGGGCCGCCCGAGCGGCGCAGCCGCTACGAACTGCACCTGCCCTACACCATCGCGCTGCGGCTGGGCTGGGGCGGCGAGCGTGGCATGGTCTACTTCTTCGCCTCCCAGCCGGTCAGTGCCGACCAGTGCGCCGGGTACGTGCTCATCGGCCGCAACTACAACCTGGACCAGCCCGACCGGGTCCTGCAAGAATTCGAGGACACCATCTTCGGCCAGGATCAGGTGGTGGTGGAATCACAGCGGCCCGAACGGGTACCGTTCGACCTCGCCGCCGAACTGCACCTGAAGTTCGACGCCGTGGCGGTCGCTTACCGCAAGGCCATGCGTGAGCTTGGCCTTGCCACCAGCGACGCCATCGGCCATGTCACCGGCCCGGCCCGCAAGGCCTAGCCCGCAAGGCCTAGCCCGGGCCGTTCAGTCAGGCCGATCCGGGCAGATGGCCTGTTCAATGGCGGCCCGGAGCCCGGCAGCGCTGGCGGTGTGCACGGTGACGGCGGGACACCAGGAGGTCCACCGGCCCAGATCGCCGGGCGCGGGAACCGGCCACGAACTGGCGCCCGGATCGCTGCAGGCCGCCCTTCTCTGAGAGCTTGAGGCAGTTCTTCCCGCGAGCCAATACCGCGAGGGACTGCCACAAGAGGTGTGGCCCGAATATGACCGGCTGCTG
>DPMS01000083.1 GCA_003541285.1 Actinomycetota bacterium | reverse complement strand
CTCAGGCACTCGAATCCCCGAAGCTCGCTCGTAGTCGGGGTCACCGCCGGGGTAGGACTCAAGCAGCTGATCGGCGTACTGGTTCCGGAGGCCAGGTCACTTGTCGAGAACATCCCGTCGCCGCCGCTTGAGGTGATGATTCGGGAGGTGCTGCCAACCATGCCTATCCGAGCCGATGTCGAGGCAACCGGCGCGCTCCACGGCATCTCCGCGCAGCGATCATTACAGCCGTTGAGAACCGCAATCGCGTCGTTCACCGCGGGGAGATGCCATGCGGTGACCTGCGCGAGACCCTGCTCGCCNNGTGCCCTCGAAAATGGTGAAGATCTTCGCGTCCCGGTGCCAGCGCTCGACCGGGTAGTCGCGGGTGTAGCCATTGCCCCCGAGCACCTGGATCGCCTGCTCGGTGACCCGGACCGCGGTCTCGGCCGCCACCAGCTTGGAGACCGACCCTTCCGCGCCGTCCAGCGGCAGGCCCTGGCGGGCCATCCAGGCGGCCCGCCAGACCAGCAGCCGGGCCGCGTCCACCGCCGCCGCCATGTCTGCGAGCATGAAGGCGAGTGCCTGGTTCTGGCCGATCGGACGGCCGAACTGGACCCGCTCGCGGGCGTAGTCACGTGCGTATTCATAGGCGGCGCGGGCGACGCCGACCGCCATCGCGGCCACGCTCGGCCGTGACGCCTCGAATGTCTTCATCGCCGCCTGTTCCCCGGCCCGCCCGCCAGCCCGGACCCGGGCCAGCCGGGCGTCCAGCCGGTCCTTCCCGCCCACCAGGCAGCGGCCGGGCACCCGCACGTCGCTGAGCACGACCTCAGCGGTGTGCGAGGCGCGGACGCCGTGCTTGCGCACCTTCTGCCCCTGGGCCAGGCCCGGTGTCCCCGGCGGCACAATGAAGCTCGCCTGGCCGCGGCTGCCCAGTGCTGGATCGATGGAGGCGACCACGACATGCACGTTGGCGATGCCACCGTTGGTGGCCCACGCCTTGGTTCCGTTCAGCACCCATTCGTCGCTGGCCTCCTGGTAGGTGGCCCTGGTGCGGATGGCGCTCACATCGCTGCCCGCGTCTGCCTCGGATGCGCAGAACGCTCCCAGCCTGACCTCGCCCGGCCCGCCGAACATCTGCGGCAGCCACTCGCCGATCTGCTCGGGCGTGCCGTTGCTGGCCACCGCGACGGCCGCCAGCGTGCTGCCCACCAGTGACAGCGCGATCCCCGCGTCGCCCCAGAAGAGCTCCTCGAAGGCGATCGGGACACCAAGCCCGCTCGGCTCAAGCCATTGCTCGGTGAAGAACTCCATCGAGTAAAGCCCGATCTTGGCCGCCTCTTCCAGGATCGGCCACGGGGTCTCCTCCCGCTCGTCCCACTCGGCGCCGGCTGGCCTGATGACGTCGGCCGCGAACCCGTGCACCCAGTCCCGCATCTCGCGCAGGCCAGGCCCGGGCTCAAGGGAGAACGCGGCGGGGGTCTGACGTTCGCTGCTGATGGCACTACCCTCTTCCGGCATCGGGGGCTCCTCGAAAACGCTGCCGCACTCATTCCCCGCTATATGCCTCTATGTTACCGAACAGTAGGACCACCTCGGTGCCCGCCTGTGCGCCCGGTTAGTCCTTCTCGTGCCGGTCCAGGAACTCATACACGTCCGTCTCGTCCACACCTGGGAAGCTCCCGGGCGGCAGCGCGGACAGGATGTGCGAGTGGGCGCGGGCGGACGGCCAGGCCATGCCCTCCCACCGGGTGGCCAGGCTGACCGGCGGACGCTGGCAGCAGTCGCCGTCCGGGCATCGCGACGCCATCCTGATGGCCGTGTCGCGCCCCCGGAACCAGCGGGAATGCTCATAAGGAGTACCCAGCGTGATGGCGAACCCGCGTTCGCGCCCCGGGTCCACATGCGCCACGCACCAGAACGTCCCCGACGGGGTGTCGCTGTACTGATAGTGGGGAGAGAAGCGGTCAGCCGAGGAGAAGACCTGCCGGCCAGACCACTTCCGGCACATCCGCTGCCCCTCGATCGCCCCGGAGGCGTCCGCTGGCAGCACCAGGCCATCGTTCTCGTATGCCTTATAGATGACCCCGCTCTCGTCGTTCTTGACGAAGTGGCATGTCAGCCCGAGGTGGTGGGTGGCCAGGTTGGTGAACCGGTGAGCCGCCATCTCGTAGGAGACGGAGAACACATCCCGCAGGTCCTCCACCGACAGGTCTTTGGCCGCCTTCGCGTCCAGCAGAAACCGGGCGGCGAACTGCTCGGGGACGAGCACAGCGGCGGCGAAGTAGTTGGCCTCCACCCGCTGCCGGAGGAAGTCGGCGAAATCGGTCGGGATGGCATGACCGAGCACGAAGTGCCCGAGCGTCTGCAGCAGGATGGTCCGCGGCGAGTGCATCCCCACCGCTTCCTGCTTGAGATAGATCCGCCGGTGCCGCAGGTCGGTGACGGACCGGACCGACCGCGGCAGGTCCTGCGCATAGCTCACCGTGAAGCCGTGGTGGGCCACGATGGCCAGCAGCGTGCCCTGCGACAGCGCACCGCCGCGGTAGCCTACCGCGTCCAGCGCGTTTGCTGCCAGCGCCTCGATCTCGGCGAAATAGTTGCCGCGCTCACGCATGGCCGCGCGCAGTTCGGCGTTTGCTGCCCGGGCCTCTTCCGGGGTTGCGGTCGGCCGGGTCCGCTGCCGACGCAGTTCGGCGTAGAGCGCGACCAGATGCTCGAGCACATCGTTTGGGACGCGCGCGCCGGCCTTCAGGTACGGCAGGCCGAGGTCAGAGTAGACCGGATCGCGCTGCGCCTCCTCCAGCGTGATCTCCAGCTGTGCCCGCCGGCTGGGCGGCTGGTGCCGCAGCAGTTCTTCTGGCGCCACCGACAGCGCCCTGGCCAGTGATTCGATCAAGGAGAGCTTGGGCTCGCGGCGCCCGTTCTCCAGCAGCGACAAGGCCGACGGCGCCCGCCCCACCCGGGCGCCAAGCTCGGCCAGGGTGATGCCACGGGCACGCCGCAGGTGGCGCAGTCGCTGCCCGAATGTAGCAAGGTCTAGACCACTTACCGTCAACGTTCTCGCTTCTTCCTCAAGGAAGTCCGTCATATGTTCAGCATAGAAGAAATACTGAGAATTTTCACTCCAGAAGATTTGGCATCTGGCGGGTGCTGGCAGGCAAGCTCGGATGTATCACCCAGGGGACGACAGGACGTCGGGAGGACCAGTGAGCGATCGTCGCCTCGAGGGCACTCAGTACGCGAGCGCCAGCAGTAACGGCCACCGCCATCATCCGGCGGCAGAGCAGGCAGCACGGCTGAGCCAGGAGTGGGCGACCAGCCCGCGCTGGCGGTCGGTCGAGCGGACCTACTCCGCACAGGACGTGGTACGGCTGCGCGGCTCGGTACAGGAGGAGCACACCCTGGCCCGGCTCGGTGCCGAGCGGCTGTGGAAGCTGCTGCACGAGCAGGACTACGTCAACTCCCTGGGCGCGATCACCGGGAACCAGGCGGTGCAGCAGGTCCGGGCTGGCCTTCAGGCCATCTACCTGTCCGGCTGGCAGGTGGCCGCCGACGGCAACCTGGCCGCCGAGACCTACCCCGACCAGAGCCTCTACCCGGTCAACTCGGTCCCGCAGGTGGTGCGGCGGATCAACAACGCGCTGCTGCGGGCCGACCAGATCACCTGGTCGGAGACCGAGGGCGGGGCCACCGGCACCTCGCCGCACTGGCTGGCGCCGATCGTCGCCGACGCCGAGGCGGGCTTCGGTGGCGTCCTGAACGCGTTCGAGCTCATGAAGGCGATGATTGCGGCCGGCGCGGCCGGGGTTCACTGGGAGGACCAGCTCGCGTCCGAGAAGAAGTGCGGCCACCTCGGCGGGAAGGTACTCATCCCGACCGGGCAGCACATCAAGACGCTGAACGCTGCCCGCCTCGCGGCCGACGTGCTGGGCGTGCCGTCCCTCGTCGTGGCCAGGACCGACGCACACGCGGCGACGCTCATCACCAGTGACGTGGACGAGCGGGACCGGGCCTTCATCACTGGCGAACGAACCGCGGAAGGGTTCTACCGGGTCCGGAACGGGATGGCGGCCGGGATCGCCCGTGGCCTGGCCTACGCTCCCTACTGCGACCTGCTCTGGATGGAGACGTCCACCCCGGACCTGGACGAGGCAGGCGAGTTCGCCGAGGCGATCAAGGCCCAGTACCCCGACCAGATGCTCGCCTACAACTGCTCGCC
>DPMS01000414.1 GCA_003541285.1 Actinomycetota bacterium | reverse complement strand
CGGGCGGCGGCCTCCGCGCCGTCCAGCCACACGTCAGAGCCGAGTACCAGGACCGGGCGGCTGGCGCCGGCCAGAAGGCTGCCGATCGCGTCCAGGGAATCCGGGTCAGGGCCGGCCGCCGGCCCTTCCCCGGGGTGGCTGCCCCCGGCGGGCACGGCCGGGGCAGCTGCCTCGCCGAACAGGGCCTCCAGCGCGAAGTCGAGGAACACCGGTCCCCGGTGCGGGGTGGTGGCGAGACGGAACGCCTCATCAGCAGCGGCACCCACCTGGTCGGCCTGATGTTCTGTCCAGGCGCGTTTGGTGACCGGGCTGAGCAGCCGTGGGTGGTCGATCTCCTGGAGGCTGCCCGACCCCCAGCGGTAGTCGGGTGCCCGGCCCGCGAGAATCACCACCGGTGACCCGTTGAAGTGCGCGGTGGTGATCGCACTGACCCCGTTTGTCACCCCGGGGCCAGCGGTCAGGACCGCCAGCCCAGGGCGGCGGGTGAGCCGCGCGGTCGCCTCAGCGGCGAACACCGCCGTCTGCTCGTGCCGGACGTCCACCAGCCGCATCGCCGGGTCGGCCTTGACCGCCCCGTCGTAGAGCGGGAAGACGTGCCCGCCGGACAAGGTGAACATGGTGCTCACGCCGTGGCGGCGGGCTGCCGCGACGGCCTGTGCCCCGCCATGACGGGCGGGTCCGGGAGCCTGCGCAGAGCTCGTCCCGCCGGATTCCTGAGTGCCCTCGGCCATGGCGGCGACGTTACCAGCAAGTCACTTCCGGCAGCCGGCGCGCCGGCCCAGCACGGCCGGAGCGGCGGCGTGATTGGCGGCGTGGACCGCGGCGTGGACCGCGGCGTGGACCGCGGCGTCGGCCGCCGCGAGGTCTGCGGCCGGCTGGTCAGCGGCGAGCGCCTGCTCAGCCTTTGACCGCGCCCAGGGTGAAGCCGCGGATGAAGCGGCCGAGGAAGATGTTGTAGAGCAGGGCAACCGGCAACGCGACGATGATTGCCGACGCCATCAGTGACTGCCAGTAGAAAACGTCGCCGCGGATGAGGACGGTCGGCACTCCCACGCTGACCGTCATGTTCGATGAACTCGACACGAACGCAAGTGCATAGATGAAGTCCTGCATGGTGAGCGTGAAGGTGAACACTACGACGGTGAAGATCCCCGGCAGCGCGAGCGGGAAGACGGTGCGCACCACCGCCCCCATCCGGCTGTAGCCGTCTACCTGAGCCTGTTCCTCGATGTCCCGCGGTATCGACCTGAAGAAGCCCATCAGGAGCCAGGTCGACAGCGGGATCGTGAAGCCCGGGTAGACCACGACCAGTGACCAGATGGAGTCCTGCAGGCCAATGGTCGTGATCAGGCGCGACAGCGGCAGGAACAGCAGCGTGGGCGGCACCAGGTAGGTGACGAAGATCCCGATGCCCACGCGCTCCCCCCACCTGCCCGCCAGCCGGGCGAGGGCGTAGGCCGCCGGCAGGCTCAGTGCCAGCGTGATGACGACGGTCGCCAGCCCGATCACGATGTTGTTCAGGATGAACTGGAGGTAGGGCGTGTTCCGGAGAAGGTCGGTGATGTGGCTGAACGTCGCCGGCTTAGCGAGCACGAACGGGTTGTGGGTGGTGACGTAGAGATCGGAGTCCTGCCGGAACATGGTCAGGGCGGCCCACAGGAACGGGAAGCCGGCGAACACCGCGAACGCGAGGGCAAGCAGGTACACGGCGACCCGGCCGCGGACGGTCCGGGCCCGGACGGCAGCCATCTCAGCCCACCTCGGCCCGGCTGGCGAGCCTCAGCATGAGCGCGGCCAGCCCGAGCAGCACGGGGAACATGAAGAGCGCGTCGGCGGCGCCGACGCCAAGGTCGCCGCCGTTGATGCCCTTGTAGAACGCCCAGCTCGACAGGACCTGGGTCGCATTTCCCGGGCCACCCCCGGTGAGGACATATACCACCGCCATGTCGGTGAAGGTGAACACGATCCCGAACAGCAGCGCTACCGTCATCACCGGGCTCAGCAGCGGCAGCGTGATCCCGAACAGGCGCCGCCAGAAGCCCGCCCCGTCGACCTCGGCCGCGTCGTTGACATCGGCCGGGATGGCCGACAGCCCGGCCATGAGAATCACCGTGGCCAGTGGCAGGATCCGCCATGTCTGCAGCGCGATGACCGAGCCCATCGCCAGGCCGTTCTGCCCGAGGAAGACGATGTGGCCGCCGGGTGGGACGATGCCCAGCACCTGGGCGAACCAGTCGAACGGGCTGAATATCGAATCCAGCATCCACAGCCAGATGACGGCGCTGAGCGCGACTGGGGTCGTCCACGGCATGAGGACCAGGAACCGCACGAACCACCGGCCGCGGAAATTCGCCGTGAGGACGAAGGCCAGCACGGTCGAGAGCACTACCACGAGAAACTGTGAGATGGCCGTGAAGATCACGGTGTTGGTCAGCGCACTGAGGAAGACCGGGTCCTTGACCGCCGCGATGAAGGTCTGGAAGCCGACGAAGTTCAGGCTCTGGCTGCCGGTTGTCACATCGCTGAACGCGTACAGGAATGCCAGCACCAGTGGATACGCCACGACGAGGACGAGGTAGACGACGGCGGGCGTGACCAGCGCAGGGCCGAGCAGCCGTTCCCGGTCCAGCAGGTACCGTGCCCGCCGCGGTTTCCCCGTGATCGTCTGGGCCGGACGCTCGGTGACCGTCATGGCTTCACCTTCGAGGTGCCAACGGCCAGTTCCCCGGTCTTCCGGTCGAAGTGGCGCAGATTGGCGCCATCGACCGCGAACGGCATCCGGTCCCCGGCAGCGACCGGCGTGGTGACGGTCGACGGCAGCTTCGCGATGACCCTCGCCTCGGGATCCACCTCCGGGAGGTGCCCGTACACGTACCGGTCCGAGCCCAGGTTCTCCACCCGGATCACCGCGAATTCGAAGATCTCCTGGCCGGGCCGTTCCCCCGTGACCGAGACGGGGAGGAATTCCTCCGGCCGGAACCCCAGCAGCATGGGTTCGCGGCTGAGGAGGTTCATCGGAGGTGAGCCGACGAACGTGGCCACGAACGTGTTGGCGGGGTGATGGTAGATCTCGTCGGGCGTGCCGATCTGCTGGATCTTCCCCTCGTTGAGGACGGCGATGCGGTCACCGAGGCCCATCGCCTCCACCTGGTCGTGGGTGACGTAGATGGTGGTGATCCCGACCCGCTGCTGGAACTCCTTCAGGTCCTCGCGGGCCGACGAGCGCAGCTTGGCGTCGAGGTTGGAGAGCGGCTCGTCGAGCAGGAACACCTGCGGCTCCCGCACCAGGGCGCGGGCCAGGGCGACCCGCTGGCGCTCCCCGCCGGACAGCTGCCGGGGCCTGCGGTCGAGCAGCCGCTCGATCCCGAGCCGTCTGGCGGCCCACCGCACCTTCTCCGGCCGTTCCTGCCTCGGCACCCCGGCCGCCGCGAGCGGGAACGCGATGTTCGCGAAGACGGTCTTGTGCGGGTACAGCGCGTAGCTCTGGAACAC
>DPMS01000624.1 GCA_003541285.1 Actinomycetota bacterium | reverse complement strand
TTCGGGGCCCTGCTGACCAATCCCAGCCCGCAGACTGTCATCGCCCAGGCCTCGATCCTCCAGCATCTGTCCAGTGACCGGACCGCCGAACTGAACAGCGTCATCACGGCCGCGCGCCAGTACGCCTCGGCGCAGCAGATCGCACAGCGCACCGAGGCGGCGGTCATCGCCCTGCAGCGGCAGCGCCTGGCGAAGCGGAAGGTCATCGCAGCGGCAGTGGCCAAGCAGAAGGCTCTGCTCGACACGCTCACCACCCAGCAGCAGGCTGCGATTTCCGGTGGGACGACCACTGCGGTCTACACCGGGCCGACCAACACGCCGCAGGGGAAGGCGGTCGCGTTCGCCTATGCCCAGCTCGGCAAGCCCTACGTGTGGGGTGCGACCGGCCCCGGCACGTTCGACTGCTCCGGGCTGGTCCAGGCTGCCTGGGCGGCGGCGGGGGTGGCCATCCCGCGTACCACCTATGAGCAGTGGGCCGCGCTGCCGCACGTGTCGATGTCGGCCATCAAGCCCGGCGACCTGATCTTCTTCGATGCCATCGGGCACGTCGGGATCTATGTCGGCAACAACGACGTCATCGACGCCCCGCAGCCTGGCGAGTTCGTGGAACTGGTCAGCCTGTCCTCGTCCTGGTACGCGACGAACCTGGACGGTGCCGCCCGCCCATGACCGGCCGGCCGGTCACCGGCGGGCGGCTACTGCCGGTAGCTGTCGAGGAACCGGCCGACGCGGCGGATCGCGGCCTCGAGTTCATCGGCGTGCGGGAGAGTGACGATGCGCAGGTGGTCGGGGTAGGGCCAGTTGAAGCCGGTGCCCTGCACGATGTGGATCTTCTCGCGGAGCAGCAGGTCGAGCACCAGCTTCTCGTCGTCGCGGATCGGGTGCACAGCGGGATCGAGGCGGGGGAAGGCGTAGATGGCGCCCTGCGGCTTGACGCAGGAAACGCCGGGGATCTCGTTGAGTGTCCGCCAGGCCCGGTCGCGCTGCTCGGCCAGCCGGCCGCCAGGCTGGACAAGCGCGTCCAGGCTGTGGTCGGTGAGCGAGGCCGCGATGGCGTGCTGGGCCGGTGCGTTGGGGCACAGCCGCATGCCCGCGAGCATGGTCAGCCCCTCCAGGTAGTCGCGGGCGTGCTGGCGGGGCCCCGACACCACCAGCCAGCCGGCCCGGAACCCGGACACCCGGTGGCTCTTGGACAGGCCGCCGAAAGTCAGGCACAGCACGTCCGGCGCGGTCGCGGCGATGTGGTGATGAACCGCGCCGTCGTAGAGGATCTTGTCGTAGATCTCGTCGGCGAAGATCATCAGGTTGTGGCGGCGGGCGAGGTCGGCGATGCCCGCCAGCAGTTCTGGTGAGTAGACCGCTCCGGTCGGGTTGTTCGGGTTGATCACCACGATCGCCTTGGCCCGGTCGGTGATCTTCGCCGCGATGTCGTCAAGGCCGGGCTGCCAGCCTGCGGACTCGTCGCAGACGTAGTGCACCGCGGTGCCGCCGGCCAGCCGGGTCACGGCGGTCCACAGCGGGTAGTCGGGGCTGGGAATGAGCACCTCGTCGCCGGCGTCCACCAGGGCCTGGATCGCCATGGCGGCCAGTTCTGACACGCCATTGCCGAGATAGACGTCGTCCACGTCCACCGCGCACGACAGTCGTTGCGCGTAATATTCCGCCACTGCCTGCCGGGCGGGCAGGATGCCACGGGCGTCACTGTAGCCATGCGCGGCCGGCAGGCTCGCGATCATGTCCCGCAGGATCGCCTCGGGAGCTTCGAAGCCGAACGCGGCTGGGTTGCCGATGTTGAGGCGCAGCACGCTGTGCCCCGCGGCTTCCAGCGCGTTAGCCTGCTCGACGACCGGGCCGCGGATCTCGTAGCAGACACCGGTGAGCCTGCTGGATTGCCGGTACTCCATCTGACGCCCTTCGCGCTCGGTGCCGCCACCTTGCGGCAGTCTACTTTGTTGTTCCAAGTCTTTGCTTGGAACTTCCAACTAATGGCCTATCCTTGGTGCATGCCGCGCCGTAGCTACGCGCACTACTGCGCCATCGCCCGCTCACTCGACGTCCTTGGTGAACGCTGGACGCTGCTGATCATCCGTGAGCTCCTGCCGGGCCCGCGCCGTTATACCGAACTGCACGCCGACCTGCCTGGGGTCAGCACCGATGTGCTGGCCGCCCGGCTCAAGGAGATGGAAGCAGACGGGCTCGTCGAACGCCGCCGGGTCGCCCCGCCCACGCCCGCGTGGGTCTACCAGCTGACCCCGCGCGGGCGTGACCTGCTGCCGGTTCTCGGCGCGCTGGCGAGCTGGGGCAGCGATCTGCTGGACGGCAAGGAACCGACCGACGCACTGCGCATTCACTGGCTGGCCATCCCGCTCGCCCGCCTGCTGGAGCAGGCGGCCCGCGGTCACGGTGGCGTGGTGGAGTTGCGGGTGGATGGCGCGCGCTGCTACCTGCGCCTTGACGCCGGCGGGCCCGCGCCCGCCTACGACCAGCCGGCCGAGCCCGGTGCCGTGCTGACCCTCAGCACCGAAACCGCGGTGAACCTGGTCAATGAACGGATCAGCGTGACCGCTGCCGTCGCAGGCGGGCAGCTCACCGTCACCGGCGGGTCGGCCCTGGCCGCAGCGCTGTCCGCCAGCGCCGGCCGGGACGCGGCTGTCCCGACGCTCGCGGGGAATCAGTGAAGGATGTTGACCGCCCGGGCGATCACCAGCACGCCGACGGCTAGCGACACCGCGGACTGGACGAGCATGGTGAGCTTGGCCCACCTGGCCATCGGCATCACATCGGTCGGGCTGAACGCGGTCGCGTTGGTGAACGACAGGTAGAGATAGTCCACGAACCGTGGTTCCCACTCCGGTGCCGCCAGTTCGGGTGCTGCCATCTGCGGGAACATCAGGTCCGGGTGCTGGGCGGTGGCCAGTGCCCGGTGCACCGGGCCGCCGCGGTCGAACTCCCAGTACCACAGCGCGAATGCGATGACGTTGGTCGCCCACACGTTAGCCCCGGTGGCGAGCAGCGGCCCAGCATTGTTCCCGGCCTCCCCTTTCACGATCGCCCTGATGAGCAGGATGGCAGAGGCCGCGTTGGCGACGGTGATGACCAGGATCAGCACGATGCTTGCCGCCCGCACGGCTTTCCCGCGCCGCTCGATCCGCACCGGGTTGGCGATGCTCAGGCCGATCAGCAGCCCTCCCTCCAGCGCCGGCACGAGGGCGGGGGGCAGCGGCTTGGTCAGGTGCGGCGGAAGCAGGACCTGCAGGACGATGGCCGTGATCACGCTCAGCGTCACCGGCCACCGCCGCTCACCCCGGGTCCTGCGCATCCAGGCCGGAAGCGGGATGCCCTGGGGATGGAGCACCGCCATGTGCTCGGCCCGGCGGATCCACGCCTGCCACGGATCTGCGGTGCGGCGCAACCGCGGCTCGGGCCGGCCAGGCTGATCCGGCTGCCCGGCCGGGTCAGGGGGTCCGGGGTCTGTCATCTGTCCGATCATGCCACCCCGGCCGCAGGCAGACGGGGCCCGCCAAACTGTCACAGTGGCACCCACCGGGTCTGATCGGCCAGCGGGTGCCTGCCGGTGTTCAGCGCAGGCTCAGCCGCATGCGCTCCTCACTGCGTGCCGGGTCGGCCGCCAGCGGCTGCCGCTCGTTCGTGCTCCGGAAGCCGAACTTCTCGTAGAGGCGCATGGCCGGGTCGTTGCCGTCGAGGATCCACAGCCACACGGTGATCACCCCCGAATCCCGGAGACGGTCAAGAACAGTCTTGAGCAGCAGGGAGGCGGCTCCGGACTCGCGGAAGCCAGGGGAGACCCACAGGTACTCCAAATAGCATTCATACGATGGCATGACCGATTCCCGGGTTGCCCCAAGTACCCCGACAACCTCGTCGCCGGCAATGATGACAACCCACTCACCGCGGGCGAATTCTGATCTCCATTTCCTTTCGGCATAGGTGTCCTCGACCTCGAAGCTCGACAAGAACTCCTGGGGGTTTTCTTTCAGTGCGGACAGCCTGATGCCCCGCAACCTGAGCCAATCATCCTCGGTTAGCACCTCCACCCGGAACGTGGTCGACGCGCTGGCCACGAAGCGCTCACCTCCGGCACTCTCCTGCCGCTCACACCCGGAGCCGGGCAGTCATCGAAGCCAACTCTAAAAGGCCTTCCTGATTCAGCCTGTGGCGCATGGCACCCGATCAGCCGTTCACGCTGGCCACTTCCGGGGCCGGGACGCCGATCCGTTTCCGTCCCGGGCACCGCTGTGACCTCTTGCGCGTGAGTGCCCGGCACGGTCAGGGAGTGGCTTCGGCTGCCGGCCAGGGGACGTGACCGCCCCGAAAGAGCAGGGCCGATATCTGTGTCAGCGTGTTCGTGCCCACGCGGAATCCGGTGTGCGCACTCACCTCGTCCATGATCGCCAGTGTGTACCGGGCACCGGGCCCTGCGAACCCTACTGTGTTGGTGACCCAGATGCCGTTGTCGTCTTCCCAGCCGTTCTTGTTCCCCGGGCGGCGTGCCTGCCCGGCGCCCCAGACTCCCCACTGCTGGATCCGGGCGACGTGACGGAGCTGGCGGATGAGGTAGCTACGGTCGCCGTACGGAAGTCCGGTGAGTACGTAATTCATCAGGTTGTCGAGATCCTCGGGCGAGCAGTACATATAGCCCCAGTAGGGCGGGCTCGCGGAGAACGAGCCGCTGGTCATGCCGAAGCGTGCGATGCGGCGCAGGAAGCGCCCGTTCTCGAAGGCGGACCATAGCTGGTCGGCGGCAGCGTCAGAACTCTCATGGAGGGCTTGGTAGATCAGCGTCCAGTCGCTGGGAGTGAGCGCGATCCGGCCCGCGCGGGCTCGCCGCAGCAGGTCGGTCACCATTGCCAGCTTGATGGTGGACGCGGCCGGGAAGTCCGCCCTGGCGTTCGCGTTACGCCAGGTCGCACCGGTTACCCGGTCGTGCAGCACCAGGCCGATCCGGCCCGGCTGCCCGGCCAGGTACCGCTGCGCTGCGCGGATCCGCCAGCGCATGAGGCAGGAGAAGCCGCTGGCGATCGCCGGGCACGCTCCCGTGAGTGCCCGGTGGGGTGGCCCTGCCCGCTGGCCCGGAGCAGGCAAGGGCGACTGCGGGGCGACAGCACCCTGATCGGGGCCGGTCATCCGGCCCGACGCCCGCGCGGACGGCGCGGCGGCGAGGACAAGCACTGCCAGGCACACGGCCACAGAGCCGTCCCCAAGCCGGGCAGCAAGACAGTGTGCCGCCCGGCGGGTCACCAGTATGCTCAAGGCCGGTCACCGGTTCGCCTGCTGTGCGGCCTGCTCGCGCAAGCGATGCGCTTTGCCGGCCGGCCGGCGGGCAGCTCGCGAGAGCTTGTCCAGCCGGGCCACCTGATCGGAACCATCGAGCGCGTGGATGGCGACGACGAGGTAGTTCGCCACGGCACTCACCACCGCCACGGCCAGCGGGATCACCAGGGCGGTCACCCCTGCCCGCGGGCCGAGGGCATACACGACCTCGGTGTGCATCCGGATGAACATCAGCGCCGCGAGGACACCGATGACGGCCAGGGCGGTCCCGAACGCCGCCTTGGTGAGCCCGTCCAGTTCATCGAGGTGCACCGTGCCGGCGTGGTTCTTGTGGCTGCGCATCCGGTGCCCGGTGAAGGCCAGGAACCCGTACGACAGCACCGTCACCATGGCGTCCAGGGCGGTGGCGAAGGCCAGGTTCGCGGACAGTGGGCTGGCCCAGTCCACGTCGGTGACCCCGCCGAAGAAGTACAGGAGCAGGCAGAAATCGAAGAACAGGACGAACTTTGGAATCCGCCGCATCCACCGCGCCAGGCGGTGATGCTTGCGCGAGCCCTTGCCCGTCTCGTCATCGATCTGGTCCCGTTGCTCTGCCTCATGCTGCAGGATCTGTGCCACCGTGGCCTCGCCGCCGTCCGGGTGGGGGACCCGGATCTTGAGCCAGTACTCGGCGGCGACGATCTTGGCCTGGTGCTGCCACTGCCAGCGGCCGCGGCGGGCCTCCTCGGCCAGGTCCTGCTGCCCGGTGTGGGCCGGGGCCGGTGCCACGGCGTCCCGCTCTGCCAGTTGCGGCCCGGCGGTCTGGGCGGTCCCCGGTGTCGCGGTCCAGGGGGTTGCGGTCGCGGACTTCGTGGGGAGGTTCCGGGCCTGACCCGGCTGGCTCCCGTTTTCTTCGATACTCACTGTCACTCCTTCGGGGGCTGGGCGGTCAGGAGGTGGCCGCCGGGGATGGGCTGAGCACGATCACGACCCGGCGCAGCCGGGCGCAGATGGCTTCGTCGAGGCGGCCCTGGCGGTAGCAGGCAGAGCGGGGCTTGCCCGCCGTGCCCAGCCCGGTGACCCGGACGATCTGGTGTGCCGGGGTTCCGAGTGCGATGAGGCGTGCCTGGACCGCGCGCGCGCGTGCCGCGGACAGTGCGAGGTTGTAGGTGTCGGTCCCACCGTCGGGTGAGGCGTAGCCGGTGATGGACACGGTCAGGTGGCCGGTGCGGGCCTGCGCGGCCACCGGACCGAGGATGCGGTTGGTGCCGGGCAGCAGCCGGGCGCTGTTGAAGGCGAAGAACTCGTCGGCGGGCACGCTCGTGCGGGTCTGGCCGCGTGGGCCGCGGACCGATGTCACCCGAGGTACACCGACGATGGGGACGGGTGTCGTGCTGCGTGACTTCGGGTCCGGCCGCGTGAGCGCGTCCACGGTGCAGGAGGCCGCCCCGGCCGCGTGGCAGATGGCCAGCCAGTACCGGCTCAGTTCCGTCCGCTGTGGCAGTGGCAGGGCGGGCTGGCGCCCGGCCGTGTCAGCGAGGCCGGAGAACACGATATGCCACCCGGCCAGCCGGGGCAGCAGCCCGCGCTGGCTGAGCGTGGTGGCGGCCGCGCGGGGATCTGCGCNNCTGGCCGCCTGCCCGGCCAGCAGTCGCTGGACCCGGTCCACGTTCTGGCTGAGCAGCCGGTCACGGTCGGGCCCGTACTCGACCTGCCCGTCGGGCCGCCGCGGTGTCAGCGGCACCTGGACCGCCTGGCCGGTGTTGGGGTTCACCACCCAGGCGATGCCATGGGTGCTGGTCGCGCCGGCGTCCCACAGCAGGGTCCGGTCAGCGGAGGCCAGTTCCGGAGCGGGCTCGTTCATCGTGGCGCTGGCCGCCACCACGATGATCTGCGGGGTGTTGCCCGGAACCCGCTCGCATGCGGACAGCAGGACGGACGCACAGAGGAATGCGATGAGTGCGGCGCACCAGGCGATGGGCCCGGTGGCACGGCGCGCCTGGGCGCGGTTGATTGCCTGCTTCAGGCAGGCGACTATGGTGAACATAAGAAGTTCCCGGTGTATGAGAGCGCTGGAATTTCTGTGGCGGGCATCCCCGGGCCAACGGGGGTGCCCGCACTTGTCGGTCCGCGTGGCAGGCCCGCAACCGCTGGGCGGATGCGGCTAACCGGACCACTCTGCATCCCGAACCGCCTCCTCTTCAGCTGAACTTCAGCTTCTATCTGAATGTCACCTGCAGTACAAGTCTGGCCTAAACATGAGTTTCCCCGCCAGGGGAGCCTCAATCCTCTTGGGCAGAGATCGCGATTTGGCACCTGTACGATCCTGCACGCGCTAGCATCTTCATGGTGCGGGCTAGCTGGTAGTTTGGCAGGTGGCAAAAGATGGTATTGAATGTTTGCCTGTACTGCTGAACTTCAGATGAACCGAGGTTAATGTGGACGATCCGGATCCGCGCCAGAACCTCGTGCGCCGCCTGCGCGCCCTCAGGGAGGAGCACTGGCCTGGTATGAAGATCACGCAGTCCCAGCTCGCGCAGGCGCTAGGCGGGAGCAAACCGCTCAGTGTGCCGCTTATCTCGTCGTGGGAGTCGCAGGCCAGGCCCACCATCCCGCCGATCGCCCGGCTGGAGGATTACGCCACGCTCTTCGCCACCACCCGGTCGTTCGACAAGGGGGTGGGCCGATTGCTGGGTCTCGACGAGATGACCGAACAAGAGCAGGCGGCCAGGCAGGAGCTCGTGCAGGACCTCATGCGCCTGCGTAACGAGGCGCTGGGCGTGAGCAGTCCCGGCGCGGCGCGCCCAGACGGAGCCCACGAGGTCGCCGAGTCGCTGAATGCTGGGCCATGGCGCTTCGAGGACGGCAACTCCATCGTCATCGTGTGCGCCCAGCTGCCTGAGGACATGCTGAAGAAGATGCCCTACACCGATCCGCTGGATCCCGACTTCATCTCGATGTACCGGTACACCGACCTCGATGCGCTCTTCGAGCTGCATGGTCACCTCCGTGCCGCCAATTTCACGAGCCATGTCTACTTCCGGGCCGCGCACCAACTGCAGCCTGATGACTACACGGCGCACCTGGTCTCGCTGGGCGGAGTGGACTGGAACCAGGCGACCAGTTCCGTCCTGGGCCGCATGCAACTCCCGGTGCGGCAGGTCGCCGACTGGAAGGAGCCCGGCGGCGCCTACTTCGAGGTGGATGAAGACGGCCGCAAGACCGCGCACCGGCCGCACCTGGTGGAGTCGGCCAGCCGGAAGACCCTGCGGGAGGACGTCGCGCTCTTCGCCCGGGCCGTCAATCCTTTCAACCGGAAACGCTTCGTGACCGTCTGCAACGGGATGTACGGGAGCGGCAGTTACGGCGTCGTGCGGGCACTGACCGATGTCCGCTTCCGTGATCGCAACGCCAAATACCTTCGGCAGCGTTTCGCAGGCAGTGAGGCCTACTGCATCCTCACCCGGGTGAGCGTGGAGAACGGTGCGACGCTGACCCCCGACTGGACCCTCCCAGAGACCAGGCTCTTCGAGTGGTCCCGGCCATAGTCATGCCAGGGACAGGGACTCCGTATCATCACGGGTCGCATCGCCGTCTGCTCTGGACGGCTGATGATTCGCCATCGCCGCAGGCGAACGTCGATGCCATCATCGTGCCCACCGTTCGCCCGCCCGCGTACCTCAGGGAGGCGGCAAGGGTCGCTCTCCTCCTTGACTGCCCGCTGGTCACTCTGCACAGCCGGAAGTGGACCAGTGCGCAGCAGGCTGCGCTGCGCCTCCCGCCAGCCGTCGACCTGATCGCGATCGACGTGCCCGACCGGGCGCAGCTCCGGCTGCCTGACCTGGAGACCTCACGGTTGCTGGCCGGCACGATCTTCGAGCGGCGGACCGATCTGAGCGCCAAGCGCAACCTCGCGCTGATGCTCTGTTACATGCTCGGCTGGGAGCGTGTCGTCTTCCTCGACGACGACATCCGGATTCCCAACGCCGTCGACTTGCGCCACGCCGCTGGCCTGCTGGACACCTACAACGCGGTGGGGCTGGGCATCGGCGGATACCCCGACAACTCGGTCGTGTGCCATGCCTTCCGGCTGGCCGGTGGCGCCCAGGAGACCTTCATCGGTGGCGGTGCCCTCGCCGTCGAGGTGAAGCGTAATCGCTCGTTCTTCCCCGACGTCTACAACGACGACTGGTTCTACATGCTGAACGCAGGGAAGGATCTGCAACCTGTCGCGACTGTCGGAGAGGTGCTCCAGCAGCCGTACGACCCCTTCCGGAACCCCGACCGGGCCCGGGCTGAGGAATTCGGCGATGTGCTGGCTGAGGGCACCTTCTGGCTGCTCGACCAGGAGAAGTCTGCCGCGGACGCCGACTGGCGGCACTGGCGGGACTTCCTGGAAAGGCGCCAGCGATTCATCCGGCACGTGCTCGGCATGGTCGTCGGGGCGGACATCGAGCCCACCGAAAAGGCCCGCATGGTCGAGGCACTGAAGGCAGCCCTGGGCCGCCTCGCGTGCATCAGGCCGGAACGATGCGTGGACTACCTGCGGGCACTGGCCGCCGACCAGGACAAGTGGCAGCACCACGTCCACCACCTGCCGACCAGCCAGCCGCTCGACAAGGCGCTCAGGTCGCTGTCCCGCAAAGGCACGCCGCCGCTGACCTGGTACACCACCCAGGCCCGCCGGTCTCCAGCGATGGCCCTGCGCGCCTGGCAGGACGGTCACTGACAGCGTTTGTGAGGTGGGGCACGCGCTTCGTCAGGCCGCGGCCCCAGGTGGCGGTCGCCTGCTGGCGGATCTGGATCAGCTCTGGCTTGCTTCCCGTGCCACGCGCTCCAGGCGGCTCCGGTAGTTCTCCCACCACGCCTGGTCGCCTGGTGCCATGCTGGCGTTGTCTTGCCGCAGCCCGGCGGCCCCGTCGATGAGTTCCCGGATGATGTCGGCGTGCCCGGCGTGCCGGTCAGTTTCGGCGATCACGTGGACCAGGATCCGGTGCAGCGTCACCTCGTTCTTGTCGGCGGGCCACCAGGGCACGTGACCGGCCGCGTCCAGCGCCAGGGCCTCGATCGTCGCGTCCGAGTGCGCCCACGCCCGGTGGTACAGGCCGACGATCTGCTCGCGCGACTCGCCGGCCGTCGCCCACATGTCGGCGTTGGGTTCGGCGCCCTCGGCCAGCCAGGGCATCGGCTCGCTGGACGGCCGCCCGAAGGTGCTGCCGAAGTACCCCAGTTCGACGCTGGCCACGTGCTTGACCAGCCCCAGCAGGTTGGTGCCGGTAGGTGTCAGCGGGCGGCGGATGTCGTAGTCCGCAAGCCCGTCAAGCTTCCACAGCAGGGCCTCGCGGGCGGCCTGCAGATAACGGTGCAGGTCCGCTTTGGGATCAGGTCCGGTCATGCCAGACAGTCTCCTACCGGCAGCCGGTCCACGGGAGCCGATACCGGCCGCCCGCCGGTTCAGGTGAGGGCGCGGGCGAACGCGGTGAATGTGGGCGTGCCTGGCTGGCGGTCG
>DPMS01000137.1 GCA_003541285.1 Actinomycetota bacterium | reverse complement strand
GGGTCAAACCGGGAGCCCGGCTCGGCGGGCTGAAGACCAGACATCCACCCCCGTGCGGGGGCAGGGACCTCGCCTAGCGGCCGGTCAGGATCGGCCCGGGTGGACGGAATTGGCTCGCCATCACCGGCGGCGAGGCGTAGTGCCTGGGTTCCGGACAGTGGCTCCGGGCTGGTGCCGGGACACGCGGGCATGATGAAATCTCCGATCAGGCAAGGCCGGGGTTAGCGTGAACGGCGGGGCAGCCAGGCGTATCTCGTCCATCCTGGCTAGCCCTTGCTGATTCAGAAAGCGTCAGATATCTGCAATAGCCATCGGCATAAAGGTAGGCGTGCAGTCGGAGAAATTCCAAGCACTGTGCTTGAGATTGCTACGCTGATGAAGCCGGGAGGACGCTTCAAGCATGACCAAGCACGGTCAGGGATGCCCGGCGCAGGCAGGTGCCGGACTGTGCTTCAGGTCACCAGAGCGCTGAGATCGGCCAGGGCGCTGGTGATGACCGCACGGGCCTCGGACCCGTACTGGGCAGTCCCGGCCAGCTGCGCGAAGATCTCTGCGTACGCGCTGGTCTCGGTGGCCTGGGTCAGGTTCTGGGATGCGGTGAAGTTCTCGACAACGACCACCCGCTCGTCCATCAGCCAGAAGCCGTGGACCGGGGCCAGCGGGAGCTGAGCCTCGAACGGGATCACGCCGAAGCGGATCGTCGGCATGGTGGACAGGGCGACCAGCCGGTCGAGCTGGCCGATCATGACCTCGGGCGGGCACAGCCGGTAGCGCAGCACCGCCTCGGTGATGACGAAATGGAACTTCTTGCCGCTGCGGTAGAGGATCTGCTGCCGCTGCATGCGCACGGCGACCGCCTCGTCGATGTCGTCGGGAGCGCCGTCGTAGGCCACTCCCTCGGCCAGCCGGTAGCGGGCATACTCGGGAGTCTGGAGCAGGCCGGGGACGAAGACGTTCTCGAAGTTCCTCACCACGGTGGTCTGGCCTTCCAGCTCGGAGAAGGCGCGCTGCTGGGCGCTCATGCCCGTGCTGAACAGCCGCCGGTGCTCCACGTAGTGCGATTCGAGCGTCCGCAGGCTGGCGATGAGCTCTCCATCCAGGCCGGGCCTGCCGCAGGCGCGCGCCCACGCTTCGAGGTCGGCCTCGTCCGGCGTCTGCTTGCCGCCCTCGATCTTGGAGATCTTGCTGGGATGCCAGCCGTTCAGCTCAGCCAGCTCCCGGCCCGTGAGCCGTGCGTCGCGGCGCAGCTCACGGAGCCGGATGCCGAGCGCCTCACGCGCCCGCTGAAAGCTGGACACCGCAACGATCTTACGACCGTGCGTACTTATCCAGCGGAATCGCGTGGTGCCAGGCCACGTCACGCCAGTACGCCCGCCTGACTACCTCAGCGGCGTCGGTGACCAGCTCCGCGCCCAGCAGCACATCGCCGTCGAAATGCAGAACCAGCACTCGCGAGGAATCCAGCAGCCAGAAGTCCTCATCAGGCAGCCCTAGCTCCCTCGCCCTGTCACGCGGGAGATAGCGGATGTCCTCCCCGGAGGGCACATTGAGCCGCGAGGCGAGGTCGATGCCGAATCGCGTGTAGTCGGAATGCGGCTCGCTGACTACGCGCACCCGCTCCATCCGCCGCCCCTCGGCGGTTAGCTGCCGCACCGCGTCGTACCAGTCCATGAACCAGGCGTCGTCTGGAGGCTCGCCGGCAAGGAACCGGCGCACTGGCTCGCGCTCTTCGTCGTCGAGGTACCGCTCGCGAGTCTCCAGCCGGAACGCCGTGTGCTCAAAGCCCTGGACCAGTCTGCCGAACTCCTCTGCGGTCAGGAGGTCAGGCACTCACGCCTCCGTGGCGAACCGCAGCAGACCCCTGGGGATCTCCACGTAGAACTCGTCCTCACGGACATCCACCAGCGAGGCGATGGCCTCCTCATCAGTGACCAGCTTGCCCTGCACGACGAACGTATCCCGGTCAGTGGCATACAGAGCCGGGCACCCGTTCTTGCCCGAGTCCACTCCCAGCAGCCGCAGCTTCATCGCTTGACCCCTCTCGGAAGGTAGCAGCCTCGGCTCGATGCTGGATTATGCTTACCGATATGTCAAGGAGTGAGCAACTTAAAGAAACATCCGGCAACTGGGCTTGGCACCATTCGTTCACTCCAGGGTCCAAGGCCAGAGATCGTTCAGCTGCCCCAGCGGGATACCGTCCGGTTGGCCAGCTCTCGGGCGGCCTAACCTGACCGAGGCGGCGGTGCGGGAGTGAGTCAGGCAGGCGGAGCGGGACAGCGGGGATGGAGAGGATGGCGGCTAACAGCAGCCGAGGTTGAAGGCCACGGCCGGCGGGTCTGCCAGCAGCGTCGTGACTTCCACGCCCAGGCCCTTGGCGACCGCGTGCAGCGTCGGCAGGCGCGCGGAGTGCTTGCGGTGCTGCTCCAGTCTCCTGATGACGTCCACGGACACGCCAGCGCCACGAACAGCAGCCAGTCGCGCGCCGGGTGACGCTCGTGCCTGGTGACCACCAGGCCCCGGACATGGCGCGCTAACCCGTCCCCTGGCAGGGTGCGGCCAGCCACCACGGTGCCGTCATGCCGCAGGCTGAGACTGCCCTCCAGCATGAGCTCGGCCAGTAACCCACCGGCTAGCCCCAGGCCAAGAGCACGGGGCTGCAGGTTCGGCTTGCCGGTTATCTCGTGGTGGGCCATCAGGTACAGATCATCGGCAACCAGCCCGGTGCCGCTCAGCCCTGCCACGAGCCCGGCCCCAGGCCAAGGGCACCGGTGCACGCCTGCGGTGGCCCGCTTGCCGGTGCGTTGTCCTCCGGGCCGGTGACGGCCAGGCCGGGGCGGGCCTTGCGCACGGCCAGCAGCACGCTGTCCCAGCACTGGCCGCACATCGGGTAGGACCGGCCCCAGCACTCGGGCCAGCACCCGTCGCGCGGGGTGCCCGGGACGCCAAGCTGGCCGAAGGTGACAATGACCTGCGCGAGCCGGCCCTGGTTGTGGTGGGAGCGGTCATTACACAAGTGAGGGGCGCCGGAGACGGTGAGGGCGATCTCGTCGTGGCCGGGCAGGGG
>DPMS01000144.1 GCA_003541285.1 Actinomycetota bacterium | reverse complement strand
GGCGGCGCAGGCGCCGCGCGGATGAGCAAGATCTGGCGGACTACCTGAGCGACCTTGAAGAAGAGGTCGCGCAGGTCCGTGAGGAGCTGGAGAGGCTGCGCGGGTCCCGCGGCGCCGAGGAGGGCTGACCGCAGATGCCCGGCGAAGCGGCCCGGCCGGTGATCGTGGCCGGGGTGGACGGGTCCGGCGACAGCATGGAGGCGCTGCGGTGGGCGGCCCGGCAGGCCCGCCTGACCGGGGCTGAGGTGCACGCGGTGACCGCCTGGCAGGTTCCGTGGCGGATCTACCTGGTTCCCAGCTACACCGAGTCCGACTACGAACGGGACGCCGCCGACACCCAGAACAAGGCGGTGCTCGATGCCCTGGGCACAGACCCCGGTGTCCCGGTCATCACCCGGCTGGTCCAGAACCGCCCCGCGCTCGCGCTCACCGGGGAGGCAGCGCACGCGGACCTGCTGGTGGTCGGCGGCCACGGCCGCGGTGAACTGCCGGGCATGCACCTGGGGTCGGTGGCGTCCTACTGCGTCCACCACGCCCCCTGCCCAGTGACGGTCGTCTGCCAGGCCCGCCGCTGACCGCGCAGCAGCAACCGGCTGGCGCGGACAGGGGGCAGAGAGGTGCGGGCTGGGATGCCCTCACCGATGTGGCCTGCGGGTTCCCCAGCGATCCCGTCCCCGAGCAGGCCCAGGTCCTGTCGGTCACCGCCGGCGGGGTGAGGGTCGTCAACGTCTATGTGGTGAACGGCCGGGACATCGGCGCCCCCGAGTATGAGCTGGAAACTGTCCTGGCTGGATGCGTTCACCACCTGGCTGCGCAACACCCACCAGCCCGCCGACCCGCTCATCGTTCTCGGCGACTTCAACATCACCCCCGACGACCGCGACGTCTATGACCCCGAGGCGTGGCGCGGGCGCAACCTGTGCAGCGAGCCCGGCAGCCGTTCTGCCCGCCCCAGGTGCCCAGGCCGCAGCCCGTACCGGCGGCACGTCGGGGCCCACTCGTCCAGCAGGGTCCGGTTGAAGCGGTCGGCTTTGCCATTGGTCTGGGCCAGCAGGGCGGGTGGGAGCTCGCTACGACCTTGCCCGCCAGTTCACAAAGGACCTGCGCTGCATGGCATGGGACTGGCAAGTCTCGGCGAGCCGATTGCCGTGATCTTGCTGCCAGCATCTTTCATCGCGATCTCCTGCCGGTGGGGCCACCGCGCTACCCGAAGGACCAGCTCAGTGACCATGCGGTGGACTTCGTCTTGGGCTGCCATGGAGAGACTGCCAGGACGATCTCATGGCGAGTCCATCGCCTCTGGCCCTGCCCTGCGGCTCCAGGCCCACACGGAGAGGAACACCGGCAAGCCGGCGAGGGCCGCGATCGCCTCCCCGACCGGATGCCCGCTTTCGACGGGTAGGCGCCGCAGCCGCGCCAGCCAGGCGTCGGCGCTGTTGCCGGCGAGGTTCCCGAAGGTGATCGCTGTGATGTACGCCTTGATCTCGGCCTGCCCGGCCAGGGTCCAGGCTGCCGCAAGTGCCCGCTCCGCGCTCGGGTCCACCTCGCCCTGCCCACTTGCGACGTGCTGGGCATACAAGATGGCGACCTCCTCGGGCGTGCTGCCAGCGCTTGGGGATCCGCGGTCGAGGGTCTGGCGCAGCGCGTTCATGTCCACGCCGTTGCGCAGCGCCAGGGCGGTATGCCCCCAGTTGCAATAACGGCAGTCGTTTACGGAGGTAACGGCCAGTACGACCTGCTCGCGCAGGGCAGGTGAAGTCCGCGGACAGATGAGCGCGCGCACCAGCACAGGGCTCGCACTCATCACGGCGGCAAGACTACGGGCGTACAGGGGCAACGAGAAGGTGCGCTTGCGGAACGGTGCGCCAGATGAGGTTGCGTGCATGCAGTCTCCCAGCCGTGGCCTTGCGGCCTTACAGTATGCGCGAGACAACCGGGAGTGGCCAGCTTCCCGGCGCACAATCCCGGGCACGGCCACCTGCACGCCCTCCTCCAACCACGGCAAGAGCCAGGCCCGCTGGAAGCAAGCACCACGCCCAGCGGCCTCCGTCCTGGTCCACCTGGAAGCCCGGGCGACAGCCGCGCCAGGCGATGACACGGGCTGCGTGAGCTGGGGTGCTGCAACCCGGGGAGCACCGCAGTGCCCCGCGGCGTGCCGATGGCCGGGAGGCAGACGATGCTGGCGCGGTCTTCCCGGGGCGCCTGCCTGCCTGCCTGGGGCGCTGACCGCCTCGGTGGCCCTGCTGTGCTAGCTGAGGGGTCTTCGCCGCCGGGTGAGGTCGCGCGGAGTATTCGCTGACAGGAAAGGGCGGCGGCCACTACCAGGAGTCCGTTGCGTGCCGCCAGAACGCAGGTGACCGCGCCGGATCCGGCCAGCAGGCTGGGCCACCCGACCGGGAAGATCACCTGCGTGAGCCCAGCGGCAGCCAGCACGGCAAGCGCGACCGGCCGTTGTGTTGTGCGCCCGGTGGCCAGGCACGCCGCGGCGAGGCCGGTGACCCACAGCAGGTATTGCGGGCTGAGTACGGGGCTGGGGATGAGGAACAGCAACGTCGCGGCCAGCGGCGCGTCAGCGGCGAGCTCCGGCTGCCACCTGGCGCGGCCGGAGGCGATGAGCAGCCGCCAGCCGAGTACCGCCGCCCCGCCAGGACCAGGCCCAGGCGGGAGGCGTCCTGTGCGAGCGCGGGATGCCCGCCGCCGAGCTGCCACGCGCCTTAACGGTCCACCCCCCGCCCGCGCCAGCC
>DPMS01000548.1 GCA_003541285.1 Actinomycetota bacterium | reverse complement strand
ACCTGATCCGAACGGAGCTGTCCCTTGGCCACGACACCACAGCTGCGCAGCAATTTCGAGCCGGGAACCTCACGATGGGCGACCCGGCGTGCGCAGTGGCGTGCGCTCGGCCTCACCGACGAGGACATGGACAAGCCCAAGATCGCGATCGTGAACTCCTCCTCACAGCTGGCGATCTGCTTCAGCCACCTGGACGAGATAGCCAGGCGGGCCAAACGGGCCATCGAGCGGGCGGGCGGCGTGGCGTTCGAGGTCCGCACGGCCGCCCCGAGCGACTTCATCACCAGTGCCGGGCACCGCGGGGGGTACATCCTGTCCGCCCGCGACCTCATCACCAACGACATCGAGGTGGCCGTCGAGGGTGCCCTGCTCGACGGGATGCTCTGCCTGGCCTCGTGTGACAAGACAGCGCCGGCCCAGCTGATGGCCGCGGGACGGCTGAACATCCCGACCGTCATCGTGCCCTGCGGCTACCAGCCGAGCGGCTCCTACCGGGGCAGCCACTGCGACATCGAAGACGTGTTCCTGGCCGCGGGGCACCTGGCCAACGGGCAGATCACCCTGGCGGAACTGACCGAGATGAGCGAGAACGCCGTGCTCGGGCCGGGTGTGTGCGCGGGCATGGGGACGGCCAACACCATGCACATCGCGTGCGAGGCCCTGGGCATGGCCCTGCCGGGCACGACCCCGGTCCGGGCCAACAGCCAGCCGATGTGGGACGCGGTCGAGGCCGCCTCGCAGCGGATCGTGGCGATGGTCCACGAAGACCTGCGGCCACGCGACATCCTCACCGCCGACGCTTTCGCCAACGCGGTGATGACCATCCTGTCGGTGAGCGGCTCGATCAACTCGGTCAAGCACCTGCAGGCGGTCGCCGCGGAGGCCGGGTGCGGGGTCGACGTCTACCGGCTGTTCGAGCACCTCGCCGGCAGCGTTCCGCTGGTGACCGCGATCCGGCCGAACGGTGACCGCCCGATCGAGGACTTCGAGGACGGCGGTGGCGCCCGCGGCGTCATGAAGCAACTCGAGGACCTGCTGCACACCGGCGCCATGACACTCACCGGCCACACGGTCGGGCAGAACCTTTCCGGTGTGGCCGTCGCCGACGAGGACGTCATCCGCCCGCTCGCCCGCGCGTTCGGGCGGCGGCCGGCGATCGTGCTGATCCGCGGCAACCTGGCCCCCGGCGGGGGGATCGTCAAGCTCGCCGTCGCCGAGGACCGGACGCTGCAGTTCACCGGCCCCGCGGTGGTGTACGGCTCCCCCGCGGAGGCGCTGGCCGCGGTCCGCGGTGGCCGGATCACCGGTGGCGAAGTCGTCGTGCTGCGGGGTCAGGGCCCGACCGGCAGTCCCGGCATGGGGATGGCATCCCAGCTGGTCTTCGCCCTGGACGGCGCCGGGCTGACCGGCCAGGTGGCCGTGGTGACCGACGGTCAGCTGTCGGGGCTGGTCAACAAGGGCATCGTGGTCGGGGAGGTGTCCCCGGAGGCGGCCGCTGGCGGCCCGCTCGCCCTGGTGGAGAACGGGGACCAGATCCGCGTCGACGTGACAGGGCGGACGGTGGACCTCGACGTGCCCGCCGATGAGATGCAGCGCCGGCGGGCACGCCTCCCCCCGCCCTCACCATCGGGCGAGAAGGGCTGGCTGTCCATCTACGAGCGGCTGGTCAGGCCGCTGCCTGAGGGAGCTGTCCTCACCCCCGCCACGGACCAGCCGGGAGCCGGTGCCCGATGACCAGTCCCGCTTCACCCACGACCCCCGCGCTCAATGTGCGCGGCATGTCCGTCGCCTACGGCCCCGTCGTGGCCGTGCACGACGCGACCTTCACCATCGCCGAGGGTGAGTCCGTCGCCATCACCGGGCCGAACGGGAACGGCAAGAGCAGCATCCTGATGGGCATTGTCGGGCTGGCGGCACGGCGCGGCGTTGTCGAGATCTTTGGCAAGCCCGCGCCGTCCGCGAACGTCATGTGGGCCGCACGCCGGGGCATGACCCTGGTCCCCGAACGCCGGCAGCTCTACCCGAAACTGTCGGCCGCCGACAACATCGTCCTGGGCTGCTACAGCTGGACCCGCAGCATCGCCAAGGCCCGCAACTCCGACGCCCTCGCTTTCGCCCTCGATCTCTTCCCGGACCTGCGGCCGCATCTGAAGCAGGCGGCGGGAACCCTGTCCGGTGGCCAGCAGCAGATGGTCGCCATTGCCCGTGGCCTGGCCAGCAACCCGCGGATTCTCGCCGTGGACGAGCCCTGCCTGGGGCTCGCCGAGGCGGTCAGCAAGCGCGTGTACCAGGCGCTATCCCGGGTTCACGCCGAGGGCACGACGCTCATCGTGGTGGAGGAGGCCCCCAAGCGTGCGCTGCAGATCTGTACCCGGCGCGTCGAGGTGCGCAATGGCATCGCCGCCTGACCGCGCCGCAGCCGCCTGGCTGCCAGCTCATACCGCCGCCGCGACCCGCATCAGTCATCGGGGGGAGCGGTGAAATTCGGCAACCTTCTCATCGCCGGGCTGGTGACCGGGTCGATCTACGCCGTGTTCGCGGTGTGTGTCGCCATCTGGTACCGGGTCAGCAACATCCTCAACCTCGCCGTGGGCGACTTCGCGATGTTCGGCGCGCTCAGCGTCGACTATCTCTTCCGGGTCGAGAACTGGCCGCTGCCCGCCGCGATCGCGGCCACCCTGGCCGTGGTGGCGGCCTTCGGTTACGCCTACGACCAGGTCGTGCTCCGGCTGGCGCAGGACGGCAAGCGCCGCCAGGAGGGCATCGTCATCACCTTCTTCTTCACGTTCGCGCTGGCCTTCTTCATCGATGGGGTCGCGAAGATCCTTTTCGGGACAGACGTGCACGCCGCCCCGGCGCTGTGGAACGGCAACTCGCTGACCTTCGCCACCGGGCTGCACATCGAGCGGGCCGGGATCCTGGTCCTCGGCTGTGCCCTGATCAGCGGCCTGATGTTCGCGCTCTACATCCACTACACGCTGTCCGGCAAGGCGATGGAGGCGTGCGGCGAGAACCACCTGGGCGCCCGGATCGTCGGCATCGACACCCGGCGGTACCGGCGGCTCATCTTCGTCGTCACCGCGATTCTCGCGGCGATCTTCGGCATCGCGGAGTCGCCCATCACCGGCTACACCTTCCTGTCCGGCGCGACCATCAGCGTGACCGGGTTCATCGCGGCGGCTTACGGGGGTTTCCAGAAGCCCGGCCGGGCACTGGTGGCCGGCCTGGCGATCGGCATTCTCGAGGCGCTGCTGGGCGGCTATGTCAGCACCACCTACGCCGACACCCTGATGTACGCGATCCTCGCCGCCCTTGTCCTCGCCCGGCCGCGTGCCATGGGCTTCGAATCCGCCGTCGGCGGCTGACTATGCGGAGGCCTGCCTCGATGGTGACCTCGGACGTGACNNGTGACCGGCCTGATCGTGACCGGGTTTTTCGGCCAGCAGTATGCGGGCAGCGTGTTCGTGCTGGCGTTCACCTACGCGATCGTGACCGCCGGGATGGCCGTGCAGATCGGCTTCAGCCAGCAGATCGTGTTCAGCCAGTCCGTGTTCATGGGGCTGGGCGCCTACGGCGTGGCAGTGCTCAACACCCAGCTGAACATGCCGGTCCTGCTGGCCGCGCCGGTCGTCATGGTGGGCAGCGGGCTGGCCGCGCTGATCCTCGGCTCGGTGGTCACCCGGGCTTCCGGCCTGGCGCTGGCTGTGGCGACGATCATGCTTCCGCTGATCGCGGTCGGCTATCTCAGCTCCGCCGGCTACCTGGGCGGGGCGGTCGGCATGCCAGTCGCCGGCAGCCTGTGGAACGCGGCCACCCCGCAGGCGACGGCGGTTGGCAACGGCCTGATCACGGTCGCGCTGACCGGCGCTGTGGTGTTCGTCGCCAGCCGGGTGCTGGCCTCCGACATCGGCCTTGAGCTGTACGTGCTGGGCGTGGACGAGCGGACAGCAGCGGCCATGGGTGTGTCCACCCCGCGGCGCAAACTCGAGCTGTTCGTGCTCGGCTCGATGTTCGCCGCCCTCGGCGGCGCGGTGTACGCCGGGACCCAGCTGTTCGTGCCCGCCACCCTGGTCGACCCGACCGCCGAGCTGTCGCTGCTGATGATGCTGTTCATCGGCGGCCGCCGGAGCATCCTCGGCGCCGTCGTCGGCGCCCTGGTCATCCAGTACGTGTCCGGGGCCAGCAACTGGGTCAGCGTCAACATCCTCATCGTCGAGGGCGTGCTCATCACGGTGATCTTGCTGGTGGACCCCGAGGGCCTGGCCGGCATCGTCAGCACGCTGGCGGCCCGGCTGTGGCGCCAGCCGCCGGAGCCAGGCGAGCCACCAGCGGGCGGCGGCCAGGCCCCGGCGGGGGCGAGCGGGGCGACGGTGACGGCGTTGGCCGGTGAGTTGCCGGATGAGGTCGCTGCGGCCGACCGCCGGGTGTCGGCCTTCGGCCGCAGCTGGCAGGCCCGGGCCAGCGGCGGCGGGCGGCCGGGCACGACCCTGCTGGAGTGCAGCGGGCTGACCAAGGACTACGGCGGGCTCCGCGTGCTGGACTCGGTCTCGATGTCCCTGCCGGGCCGTGGCCTGTTCGGGCTGTGCGGCCCGAACGGGGCCGGCAAGACCACCCTGCTGGGCGTGATCGGCGGCAGTGTGACCCCGGCGGCCGGCCGGGTACTGCTGAACGGCACCGACATCACCCGGCTGCCCCCGCAGCAGCGCTTCCACCTGGGCGTGAGCCGCACCTTCCAGGCAGTGCACCTGATCAGCGGCCGCAGTGTGCTCGACAACGTGGCCGTCTCCTGCCTCAGCTCGCACCGGTCAAGCCTGGCCGCCGGCATCGTCCGCAACCGGCTCGACGAGGCCCGGGACAAGGCCGCTGAGGCGCTCGGCTACCTGGGCATGGGACGGCTGAGCGGCCGTGAGGTCTCGTCCCTGACCCTGGAGAACCAGCGGATGGTGGAGTTCGCCCGGGCCATCGCCGCCCGGCCACGGCTGCTGCTGCTGGACGAGCCCGCCTCCGGGCTCAGCGAATCGCAGCGCGAGCGCCTCAAGGACGTGCTGCGCACGGTCGGCGACATGACCTGCGTGCTGCTGGTGGAGCACGACCTGGGCCTGGTCGCGCAGATCACCGAAAAGATCTTCGTTCTAGCCGGCGGACAGCTGGTCTTCGAAGGCAGCCCAGAGGAATTCCGGAATTCAGCGGTGGTGAATTCGCTCCTTGTCGGGCTGTAGTGGCCGGGCGGCCGCCCACCGGGCCGCATCACGAATGGAGGTCGCCTGTAAAGGTTCCGGCCAGCCGGATGTCCTTAACGGGGGAAGACCAGTGATTGTGAGGTAGGAAAGTTGAGCAGATCAATAAGAAGACGGGTATTCGCTTTCTTCGCCGTGGCCGCGGCCGGCGCGCTTGCGCTGGCAGGCTGTGGCGGCTCCGCCGGTTCCGGCACATCGGCGAGCGGTCCCATCGTCATCTGCGGTGACCTGGCCCTGGCGGGCCCGTACGCGCAGATCGGAGAGACCGACAACTGGGGCGCGACCGCGTTTTTCAAGCATGTCAACGCCACCGGCGGGATCATGGGCCACAAGGTCCAGTACACCGTTTTCAACAACCAGTCCTCCGCGGCCCAGTCCGGGCTCATCGCCCGTAAGTGCGTCCAGCAGTTGCACGCGAAGTTCATCGTCGGCCCGGAATCCGGGGCCGACACGATGTCCGCGCTGCCGATCGCAATCGCGTACCACACGATCCTGATCAGCCTGTCCTCGGGCTGGGCGACCAACGGCTACCCCGCCAGTGAGCTGAACTCCTGGGGCTTCCCCGGTTTTTACGACGTCTTCTACCAGGACCAGCTGGCCTCGGTGCAGAACCTGATCGTGCCGCGGCACTACACCCGGGTGGCGCTGCTGGAGGACAACTGCGGCTCGGTCTGCCTGGCCAACAAGGGCTCCGTGCAGCAACTGGCGGCCAAGTACCACTTCCAGCTGGTCGCTACGCAGATCGACCAGGTCGGCGCGACCGACATCACCCCGCAGGTGCTCGCCCTGCTGGCGGCCAAACCGCAGATCATCCTGTTCGGCCTGGTGCCCGGCACTGACTCGATCACCGCTATCCGCGCCATCCGGGCACAGAACCCGACCATCCCCATCAGCGAGTGCTCGGCGTGTGAGCTGCCCAGCTTCGTCGCTGCCGCGGGCGGGGCCAAGGCGATGCAGAACATCTACGTCCTGGGCTCGATGCAGAACTGGCTGACCGCGGCCCAGCAGGGCACCACCCCGCAGGCCGAGGCGACCGCGGCCGGGCTGGAGGCGTACTTCGCCGGCATGCGGGCAGCCGGCCTGAGCAGCGAGAACCAGATCGACAACAGCCAGGAAGGCTGGGACGCCGGGCTGGAGATCCAGTGGGCGATCAAGAGCGCGGGCACGCTTGACGAGACCGCGGTCATGCACAAGCTCCAGCACCTCAACATCAACACGCTGGGCATCGTGTGGGACCGCACCCCCGCCAACTACGAGAACATCCCGCAGGTCCTCGCGGCCATGGAAATCATCAATCCGGACGGCACGGCAGCCCTGTACAAGGGCTAGCCGGATCCGGGCAGACCGGGCGGGAGCGGCCCCACAGGACCGTCCCGCCCGGTCCTACCCAGAACCCGTGGCGACGAAGGTGTGCATTATGGGCTGCTGTCACGACCCAGACCGTCCACGTCGTGCCCGGCTCCCGGTTGGCGCAACGGGACGTAGTCGATTGGGGCTGCTATCACGACCTGAATCGACCACGTTTACGGGGAGCCGACTCACTACAAGAAGAGCCGTGGTCAGAAAGGGCT
>DPMS01000620.1 GCA_003541285.1 Actinomycetota bacterium | reverse complement strand
AGCACGTGGCCCTTGACGCGTCGCTCAAGCCGGTGGAACACCGGGCGCAGGTCCAGGTCGTCGGCCTTGATGTGCCGGAAGTCCCGCTCGACGTACTTGAGGTTCTTGTAGGCGGCGACCACGGCGGGCGCGCCGAGCTGGCCGGCGGGGACGGGGGTGCGCAGCACGTGGAACCCGTCCAGGGCGGCCTCGGCGCGGATCTGGTCCTGGCGGCGCTGCACGGCCAGGCTGTCATCGGTGATGGTGATCTCGAAGTGCTTGCCCGTCTTGTACTTGCTGATCACCTTGCCCACTGCGACGCCGATCACGTCGGCGCCGCGCAGCCGCCCTGCCGCCACGCGGGCGACGATGGGGTCCAGCAGCTTCTCGGTGGCGGCCAGCAGGGCCTCACGCTTGCGGGCGCGTTCTTCGGCCAGGACGGGGTTGCGGCAGGCGACCAGCCGCTCGCCGGGGAAGTCCGGGGAGCTGATCTCGGCCAGATCCTGCTCATCGAAGAGGCTGAGTTGCAGCGGGCCGTCCCCGGGTCGCCGGCCATGACCATCTTCCGCAGGCCGAACTTCTTCCGTACCACCTGCACGATCTCGGTGAACGCGGCCGGGTCGCCGGTGTCCCCGGGCAGCACCCGCACCGCGGCCGGCCGGCCCTCGGGGTCGGTGAGCAGCCCGTACTCGATCTGCAGCTTGCCCTTCTTGCCGTCGCGGGAGTACCCGCGGGCGCCCAGCGGGCAGCACCGGCCCTCCAGCCAGGAGCTGGACAGGTCAAACAGCGCCATCCGCGACGGGTTGGCCTCCTGGGCCAGGTGGCGGCGGGCCAGCTTCGCCTCGATCGCGTCCTGCCGCCCCTCCAGCCAGTCCATCGCTGCGTACACGTCGTCGGTGGACGCATCCGCGACGCCCAGGTCGGTCCCGAGCGTGACATCGGACCACCAGGCCAGGGGGGACAGCTTGGAGGCCGGGGACACGACCCGGGAGACGACCAGGGCCAGGGAAAGGTCCCGCTGCGGGCAGGCCGGGCCCAGCAGGGTGGGCAGACCCAGCCTGATCGCCATCGCGTGCACCGCGGCGATGTGGCCGTGCGGCAGTGACCGGGTGATGGTCACCGCCTGTGCGGCCGGGACCAGGGCGGTCCCCTTCAGCGCCGCCTCGATCGAGTCGACGACCTGCTCGGGCAGGCCGGACAGGTTCGCCAGCGTCTCGTGCCGCACCTTGCCGCCGTCGCGGTAAGTGCGGCGCAGGTAGCGGGACTCGTACTCGCGGCGCCGGCCCTGCGCTGCCCGGAGTCCTCGTAGGGTCGGCCTAGCCCAGCCGCGCTCAAATCGGCCTATGGGGAGCGGGCTCGGTGATCTTCTGCCTAGGCTGTGGCGCGTGGAGGAACTGAGCGAGGAAGAACTGGACGCGCTGGTCGAAGAGGCCACGATCGACGCTTACGGCGACAATGAGCAGCTGGGCGGCTTCGCCGTGATGATCGAGGACAATCTGGAGATGCCCTTCGAGACCACGGTCTTGGGCGTCACGGTAATCGTCGAAGGCGTCACCCGGACGGCATCGGGCATCGTGGCCGACTGCGTCCGCGACGGCCACCACCAGGCGATCGATGTCCTTGACCTGCCGCTGCCCGAGCCGCCGCCGAAGGGCGCCGAGTGGATCGCCGCCTACCGGCACTGGGCGAGGTTCGCGTGAGTGAGTACCAGTACTACGAATTCCTCGCGCTCGACAAACCGCTCACCGACGAGCAGCGTGCTGAGCTGCGGAAACTGTCGAGTCGCGCGGAGATAACCGCCACCAGGTTCGTCAACGAATACAACTACGGCGACTTCCGCGGCAACCCGGAGAAGCTGATGGAACGCTACNNCCGCCGGTCCCGGCGGGTCTGGGTAATCTCAGCGCGCCGCTCCAGGCCATCGCTGATTTCCTGGAGATCGACGAGGACCTGATAGCCGTAGCGGCCGGAGCAAGCCCGCCCGCCGAAGAACCGTCGGACGACGGGCTGGCCGAATGGATCGCCTCGCTCCCCGCGACGGAGAAGGACTCGTTCCTGACGATGGTCGCCGACGGCGAAGGCGCGCTGGTGCGGGCACTGTTGCTGCGGCGCTCCCGCGCGGATGCCGCAGGACCGGTCAGTCACTCCAGCCCGGGGCGGACGGCCACGGAACTGCTGGAAGCGGCAGAGACCCGGGCGGAGGAGCGGAAGAAGGCCCAGGAACAGCGGCGCCGCGAGGCGCAGGCACGCAAAGCCGCCGCCAAGGCGGCGGCGTACGCCAAACGCCTCGACGACCTCGCGGCCATGGGAGAAGCCGCATGGAAGCAGGTCGATGACATGATCGCGACCAAGAAGACCAGCGAATACGACCAGGCCGTGGCCCTGCTGCGCGACCTGCGGGCGCTCGCCGAACGCCAAGGCGAGGTCGAGACCGCGGCGTTCAAGAAGCGCATGCTGGATCTGCGCGCCCAGTACCCCACCAGGCCCGGCCTGCAGAGCCGCCTCGACGAAGCGGGCTTCCCTCGTTGACCAGCGTGAAGTTGTCCTGGGTCGCCCTCGACCGGATCGTATCGAAGGAAGCCCTCAGCGATGAGGCCATCCGCCGCCAGCTGGAGCAGAACGCGAGGCCGTTGCGGTCGCACACTGCCAGCATGGGCGACGAGGACCTGCTCGCGAAGCTCCGCGGCCTCGGCGTGGATGCGGACCGGGAGAAGCTGGCGAAGCTGTGCGAGGGGGCGCTGTCGGCCGAGGAAGTCGTCAGCGAACGGCTCAGGCTTCACGGCTGGGACGCTGACTGGGCATGGATCTGCCTGGTCGCGCTCTGGGAGCGCTGGTGGCCGGACAAGATGTGCCTGGAATTGCTCGACGACAAGGTGCAGGCGGGTTACGGAGCCGATCAGCGCAACGATTTCGTCGCGAGCGGCAGGATCTGGCTCGATGCCTGGTCGGACGTGCTGCGGCTGTGCGACGCCGTCAGTGCCAGGTCGATCGGGGAGTTCGACGACCGCTTCCCGATGACGCAGTCCTTGTTCAATTGGTGCCAGGACCTCGAAATGGCGCTGCAAAATGGCGGGGAGCATGACCCGGAGCTACGCACGGCACGGCTTGAGATGGCCGCGGAATGGCTCCGGAGGTTTCCCCGCGAAGACGGGCTGACCACCGGGAACTTCCGCAGAGCACTGGCCGACTCGTACTTCGAGACAGGACAGCAGGAGACGGCGGACGAGCTGTATCAGTCGTGGCTGGAAGAAGACCCGGCCTGGGGATGGGGATGGATCGGCTGGGCAGACTGCTACACGCCGTTCGGCCCCGACAAGGCGCAGGACTATCCGCGGGCGGAAGAGATCCTGCACCGCGGCTACGCCGTTCCCGGAGTCCGGGAAGCCGAGCACATCGCGGGACGGCTAGCGCTCATCTGCGAGAAGACCGGCCGACCAGACGAGGCCCGGGAACTCCGGCGGCAGGCGGAACAGGCAAGGCAGCGCGCCGGGCGGCGAGTACCGCGCGTCACGGCCTGGGCGGAGAGCGCCCAGGCCGGCGAGCCGCGCACCGCGAAGCAGCAGCCGCGCACCGCGAAGCAGCACCCGGCCGGTAAGACCGGGCGGAACCAGCCCTGCCCGTGCGGAAGCGGGAAGAAGTTCAAGAAGTGCTGCGGCGCCCCGGCGCAAAGCTGATCCTCACGAGCTCAGAGGGCGCCATACTCTCATCCAATCTTACGCGGGACTTCAGCGCCTACCTCCTCGGCGAAGGCGGCGAACTCCGTGCTTCCCGGCAGATGCTTCAGGCATTCCGTGATCAGCGTGCGCGCCTCGGCGTACAGCAGGACACCCTTGTGTGACACCACGGCGGCTGGATGGCAACTAGATGTGTGAGCGAGAGGACAGGACAGCCACTACGCCAGCCACCGCCCCCGCCAGAGCCTCGGCAGCGGCCAGTGGGTGTTGACGCGACCGCCGAGTTCGAGCGGATATACCGGGCTAACTTCGCCGCGGTGACCGCGTACTTCGCCCGGCGCAGTGCCGACCCGCAGACCGTCGCCGACCTCACCGCGGACACGTTCGTCCAGGTAATTACCTCTTTGAGCACCTTCGACCCGCGCAAAGGCACCGCTCGTGCCTGGGTCTTCGGCATTGCCCGGCGGATCTACGCCACGCACTGCGAAGCACACAGCCAACAGCGGGACAAGGTGCTGCGCCTGGCCGGACGGCGGGAGCTGGCCCCCGATCACGTCGCGGACCTGCTCGACCGGATCGACGCCGAACGGGCCCACCGGGCACTGGTCATCGAGCTGACCACGCTGCCGGCCCTGGACCGGGCGGTGATCGAGCTAGTGGACATAGCCGGGCTTGGGTCGAGGGAAGCGGCCAGGGCGCTCGGCATCGCGCCAGGCACGGTGCGGATGCGGCTCATGCGCGCGCGCCCGGCTGCGCAAGGCAACCAGCAGGACCACAGACCAGAGCAACGGTGACAGCAATGACTAACTTCGAAGACCAGCTCCTGAATGACCTGATGGCGAAGTACCAGCCGGCCCTGGAGCGCAGCCAGCTCTCCCCCCGCACCGCGCGCAGGCGTGCCATCCTCCGGCCCGCGTGGCTGGGAGCCGGCGCGGTCGGCGTGGCCACCGTGGCCACCGCGGCTATGGTGGGGCTCGGCGGCAGCCCAGCGTCCGCCGCCTATGCGGTGACGCCGCACGCTGACGGCACGGTGACCGTCGCGGTCTACCGGGCGTCCGGGGTGGCCGGGGCCAACGCAGCGTCCGCACCAAGGCGGGCATTGGCACGGGCGGCCACCGGTCCATCAGCGTCCGGGTGGGCAAGCCAGGTATCCCCGCCGGGGACACCTTGCTGCTGGCCTTCACACCCGTGTCAGCCAGCGGCCCAAGCCTGGGCGCCGGGGGGCTGATCACGGGCAAAGTCCCCAGCTGCGTCAGCCTCTCCGCACCACCCACCGGCAGCGGCGGGACCGGGACTGCGGGCTAGCACAGTGTGAGCGCCGCCAGCCGGGTGGCCGCAGATGTGCGGACGGGGCCACCCGGTCTGGTTCTCGTGCTATCGCCTGCGTCGCAGGAGGGGAATAGATGAACGTCATCAGCCGTGGCGCGTGGAATGCCTTCCGGAACTGGGTTCGGACTGCCGCCGGTGAGGAGGTGAGATGACAACCGTAGGAAGGGGCATCCGCAACGCGACGCGCACCGTCTCGATCATCCTCATCCTCGGGCTGGCGATCGGCCTCGCCATCGTCATGCTGATCGCCCACCTCCACGGGGTCACGGGTCTCGACGAGAGCCTCAACAGCGCGGCACAGACCCTTGGCACGACGCATAACCCCTGCCCGAAGGGCGCCTTATGCCATGTGACGAAGTCGTTCCGCTCAGGCGACGGGACGGGCGCGATCATCATCCTGTTCACGATGGTGATGATCGTGCGCGAGCGCAGAACTGGCCATCTACACCGATTACTTCCACGGCCAGCTCTCCGGCCAGCCCGCGTTCACCACCTGGCTCGAACACCTACCTGCCCCGCTACCCACCCCAGCACGCCTACTTCGAATCCGCCGCCTCC
>DPMS01000265.1 GCA_003541285.1 Actinomycetota bacterium | reverse complement strand
CGGTGCCGGGCAGGCGTGCGGGACAAGGCTGAGCCTTTGGTCGGGCGCGGGGATGGCGCTCGGCTGTCACCCGGGTGCCGGCCAGGCAAGAATGCGGCCAGCGGCGTGCTGACGCCGCGCGGTTCAGGGCGACGGGTTCACCAGAGATGGTCGTCACGCACGCTGGGTGCTGTCGCCTCAATACCCTGCACCGCCAAAAGCCATAGCCGGGTACAAAAGCGATGAAGTGGGCATATGACTTGAATCACACCCCGGCCTGGCGGATGCCAGCACACGGCGATCGCCGGGCCCGCGGCCGCCGTCCATGATCCAGCTGTTCTGCTGGATGAGCTCGCGCTGGATGGCTGCCCATCGCCCGGGCGAGGGCACGACGAGCCCTGGCTGCCTGGCGGCCGCGACGGCACTGATCAGTGCCATGTCGACCGATGCCTGGCAGAAGGCGCGCTCGGCGATAGTGGCATTGTGGCAGCGGGTCCATCCCGACCGGGCGGCGGCGCCTGAGGCGCAGCTAGCCGAGACCCGCGCTGATGTCCTGGCCGGGGATGCCAGGACGGCAGAAGATCTCACCGCCGAAAGGAGGCGGAAGCTGCTGCACTTGCTGGACGATGATCCGCTTCTGGAAACTGAGTTGCGGCGGGTGCTGGATGAGCAGCTCATCCCGCTGCTTCCGCCGGCCGGGCGGCAGCATGTGCGGATCTCGATGAGGCCACCGCGTCGGGCACTGCACAGGTCATCCAGGCCGGACATGATGTGATCACAGGAAATGATCACCGAAGCTGATCGGGTTTACGCGGTGGTGGCGCTGGTCAACCGTGGCACCGCACTGGGCGGCCTGCACCGCTTTGACGAGGCGGTTCAGGTGCCTCGTCACGTACGGGACTCGGCATCGCACTGAGAGAAGCGGGCTCAATCCCTGATGCGCGCCATGAGTGGGAACTCGCCGCCGGGCTGTTCCAGGGCATCGGTGCCGGCACTGACGGGTGCCGGCACTGACGCGGAACGGGTCCGCGGCATGGCGGCAGCGGCGGATCACTGGCAGCACACCGGATCGGGAAGACGCTAGGGGACTGCCGGGACTCAGACCTGGCGGAAGCGCCCGTCCTTCACACCGGAGATCCACTCGCGCCAGGTGCCGCAGCTGAACACAAGCGTCGGGCCTTCCGGATCGGCTGAACTCCTCACCATGATCACATCGCCCTGTGCTGCTACCTCGACGCAGTTGCCCCCGTTGCACCGGCTGCTGCGACGCCACTCCAAGCCGTCAGCGAGGCCTGACTCCAACACACCTCCAAGGGACGACCGAAGTTACCCGCCCGTATGGTCACCCTCATGGTAGACATGACCAATTCAAGGCTGTCAATAGCCGCCCGGCTGAGGCCTGTGTCACCCGGCGAACGTGAGTTTGGGAAAAATGTGACCGGTGGGGCTGGAGTTCTGCGGCACCAGTACCACCGGTCACATCTATCCCCGTGGAATGTTACTTTATCAGGTCGTCGAATTCGCCCTTTTTGATGCTCGTGACAAATTCCTGCCATTCGGCCTGGGTGTACGAAAGGACGGGGCCATCAGGCGTCTTTGAATCAGCTATAAAAACCTCTGGGCCGCTGGCCGCTACTTTAACGCACGCACCGCCGTTGCAGCGAAGCGCGGTGCGCCACATGAGGTCTGTGTGACCCCGCCCATATGCCATGACAGTATCTCCTGATGTGAGTTGTTACGGGTGAGTGCGACGGGGGGGTTAAGGGCTTGCCGTGCCGTCGCGGATTTCCTCGATCCTCTTCGCAGAGTCCCGGGGGCTCAGTGCCTCATCGCGCAGATACTCAAGCGCCTCGCTGTACCGTTCCAGGTCGGCGGGCCGTTCCAGATACAGGTGGCTGACGAGGCCTTCCACGAAAACCAGGCCGGGCAGCGAGGAGCCGCCGAACTCCAGGTAGTCAAAGTTGCTGTCGATGGCGGCGTAAGCGCCCACCTCGAACGGGATTACCTGGACCGTTGCTTTCTCTTCCTGCACGAGCAGCAGTATCTTCTCGAGCTGCGCCTTCATCACCGCGGGGCCGCCGACCTGCCGGCGCAGGACGGCCTCGTCCAGCAGCGCGCGGTACCGGGGAGGCCTGGGCTGCTGGAGCAGCTGCTGGCGGCGCATGCGTGCCTCCACCCGCTGGCCGAGAATGTCCGGATTGATCTTGGGGGCGATCCCCCTGATCATCTCGCGGGCGTAGTCCTTGGTCTGGAGCAGTGCCGGCACGAAGTACATCCCGAAGCAGGTGATGGCGGTCGCTTCCTGCTCCAGGCCGATGAAAGGGGTGATCTGGAGATCGTCGTACTGTGTCCACCAGCCGGGCTCGCGGGCCTGGCGGGCGAGTTCCATCAGCTCGGCCGATGTCTCCGGGTCGACGCCGTATATCCCGCACAAATCCCTGACGTCGCGCAGAGTCGGCTTCCGCGCGCCGGTCTCGGCCCGGCTGATCTTGGTCGCGGAACAGAGCAGCTTCTCCGCGACCTCTTCGACCGTGAGACCTTTCGCGTTCCGGAACCTGCGCAAGCGCATGCCAAGCTCGCGCTGGCGAACAGTAGGGCTAACATCCGCCATTGGAGTCCCGCCCCCTCTTGAAGAACACGCACGACCGGTCTCCGCCACGGGCAGGGGGCGCCCCAGACGTGGCCTAACATCGCACGAGTTGTGCCGAAGTTCATAGCCATTGGCATGTGCCGCGTTGCAAGGTTAGAGCCTTGATCCGCTCCAGTCAACCTGCCAGCGACTTCTGGGCGACTCGTCACATCATGGCTGGTCACGTAGTTCTTCATCGCGATTCAACCGCATCTGCATGGCTGTACGCACTCCATCGACCACTCCTGTCATGTCCCGGTTCGGCCCGGTGAGCAGCGTCTATGGCTCACGGTGCCCGACGGCACCTGGCCGTCTGCGGGCCTGCGCAGAAGCCTTGGGCAGAAACCTATGGCTCAAACCTATGGCATAGGACATTTGGCACATGCCATACTGCAACTGCCGGGCAGCACCGGTGCCAGACGAGGGAGGCCGACTCATGACCGGGTCTACTCTGCTGATCTTTGTTGTGGGCGCGCTCGCCGGCGTGCTCGCGGGTGGCGCGCTATGCGTGCGTTACCTCCGCCGCGAGGTGGCCGCTGACATCGGTCCGCGGCTGCGGCGGCTGCAACTCCAGCTCGAAAACCTCGAGACGGCGGTCAATCTCGCGCTTGTCACGAGATACGCCGAACTCAGTGCCCGCCCGCTTCGCGAACCTACGCTCCCACCGCCGGATATCGGCAGCCACACGTCGTAGTCCGCCGTCCCCGGCACCGGCCGGATGGAGCCCGGCCGGCCGGGACATCCGGCCCTGGTGCTGGGGACCAACGCACCGTGACGTTCCGGGCGCGGAATGCGAGGCTGCAAGCAGGCACGAGCAGACCCGAGGTGCGTGATGCTGAGTCCATTCGCAAACGATCGCAGCCTCTTCAAAATCATTCGCGCAGCTCAGCTGGCACCGTCGGTGTACAACACCCAGCCGTGGTCCTTCTGGGTCCGTGCGGACGACCGCATCGAACTGCGGGCCAACACCAGCGGGGATGACCGCCACCCGGACCGGTGGCTGGACATCACCGATCCGGCTTCCCGTGAGCTGGCGATCAGCTGCGGTGCTGCCCTGTTCAACTTGCGGATGGCGATCCGGGTGACCGGGCATGAGCTCGCGGCCTGGCTGCTGCCAGATCCGGGCGGTGACCCCACCCTGCTCGCCTCGGTCGAGATCGTGACCGGCCGGGTCCGGCCACCCAGTGGCGAGGAGCAGGAACTCTACGACGCGATCCCGCGCCGTCATACCTACCGCTGGCCGTTCACCGGCCGCCGGGTCCACGCCAACATCCTCACCGAACTGGAGTTCGCCGCGGCGAAGGAAAGAGGCTGGCTGCGGGTCCTCTACCCGTTCCAGGTCACCAGCTGGCTGCACGCTGCCGGGGATGCGGAACGCGAGTTCATCCGCGACCGGCGGTACGTGGCCGAACTGCGCCGGTGGACGAGCGGTGCCGAGCCGGGCCTGGGCGTGCCGAAGACCGCGTATGGCCCGCAGCCGCCGGCGCTGTCCATGAACCCACCAGTGCGGGACTTCGGCTTCGACTGGGGTGACGGCCGCCCGATCGAGCGGTTCGAGTCCCATCCACAACTGATGTCACTGGCCACCGACTATGACCGGCCGCTGGACTGGCTGCGGGCGGGCCAGGCGCTGCAGCGGTTGCTGCTGCACGCCGCAACCAGCTGGGTGTCGGCCAGCATATACACCGAGCCGCTGGAGTTCGAGCCGATCCGGGGGCTGATCCGCAGCGGCCTGCGGCTGGCCGCGGCACCGCAGATGGTGCTCCAGTTCGGCCGGGTGCAGACAATGCAGGCGACCGCCCGCCGGCCCGTCAATGAGGTGCTCAGCTTTTCGTGAGAGGTGCTCAGCCTTTCCCGGCCCGATCGGTGCCGAGCAGCCGGCCGAGTTTCGAAGCGGCGGCCGACGGTCTGGCCCCCGCCTCCTGAAGCTGGAGCGCCACCGCGTCGAGCAGGTCGCGTGAGCCGGTGCCGAGTTCCACCTCGAGTTCACGCCAGCTGGCTGCCCTCCGCCAGCCGGGCTGGCCGGGCACGGGCAGCGACCCGGTCACGAGGTCGTCGGCGATCTCGGCCAGCACCTGACCGTCGTGGCCGGTCAGGTGCCGCACCGTGCGGGTGGTGTCCAGCCGGGCGATGGGCAGGAGCGGCTGGCCGCCGGTCCAGCCGGACACCCTGGCCGCCAGCCCGGCCGGGACGGCCCGGGCGCTGCGCCCCAGTGGCGCGTGGACTTCACGCCGGCTGTCCACGCCGGCCGGCAATTTGAGAGGCCAGCCGGCGTCCGTGCCACCCGTGCGCCGCCGCAAAGTGATCCGTGCCGCGAGCAGGCGGTGATCCGCGGTGTCGACGTATACAGCCCGTAGCCGGTGAACGCGTGGCGCCGTGACCGCCGCGACGGCTGCCAGCCCGGACAGGTCGGGCAGGACGAAACCGGCTTCCGCTTCGTACTTGCGTTCCGTCTCGATGAATCCGTCCGCGCTGCCGCCCATACTGGCAGGCCTCGGCCTGCGCGGCCGGGCGCGTCCCGCGCGCGATCCCCGCGCTCCGCCGCGCCCCCGGCGGGCCCCCGGCTGGCGTGTTCTCCCAGCATGAGTCCTGTAACGGTGCCACACTGCGTTATGACGCTCCGTGTCGGAGCGGCCCGGGGGGACTCATAGGACAGGCTGACGCGGTGGCGTCCTGAGCTGACCGGGACGGGGGGGTCATGGGTCTGATCATGGAGCACAACGGGCCGGCCGAAGGCTATGAGACCGTGCCGTTGCCGGTTGCCGATGCCGGGGGCGAAACGCAGGGCCGGGGTGCGGCAGTGCTCAGGCGGCGCAGCGCCCGGCCGAGCAAGCGGGCCGTGGTCTATGTTCACTACCTGGACGACTCCTTCGTCCCCGCCGACGTGGTGGGCTGGTACACCGGCCGGGCATTTCACTTCTACGCGGCCGACCTGCGCGCGGTGGGCACCGGCGGGCGGAACGTCACGCAGGCCAGCCGGGCGGCCAGCGAGCTGAGCACGTGCTTCGCCTTCCTGGATGCTGCCGTCGCCCACTTGCGTGAAGCCGACGCCATCGAGACCCTGGTGGTCTCCGCGCACGCGGCAGGCGCCCTCATCGCCGCGCTGTGGTGCCATGCCCGGCGGGGCAGCCGCCCGGTCGACGCGCTCATCCTGACCAGCCCGGAACTGGGCGCAGGCCACCCGGCCCGGCACTGGCTGGCCAGGAGCCGGGCCACGCGCGAGGACGAGGAGTCCTCCCGGCGCTCCTCGCCGCTGCTGGCCGGTGCGCAGCGCAGACTGCGGCGCGGGCTCGACATTGCCTGCCCGGTGCTGGTGATG
>DPMS01000270.1 GCA_003541285.1 Actinomycetota bacterium | reverse complement strand
TGAGGGGGGCTGCTGCGGGGAAGATGACGGGGGCTGCTGCGGAGAACCGGCCGCCGGTGTGCCCGGGATAACCGCCTGCCCCGGGTCGGCGTGGTCCGCGGCCTGGCGATGGCCCGGCCGATGATGATGGCTGCCCGGCGTCTCGCTCGCGGCGGCGGTGCGGGCACCGTTGTTGACGAATCCGGTCACACCCTGGGCAGTGAGCGGATCACTGTACTGGTGGGCGTTGACCGAGAAATTCGGCAGCGAATCCCCGCCGATCGTGTACAGCACGCCACCGGCATACTTGGTGACCACCTCGACGTGGCCGTCGAACATGACCCAATCGCCGGGCAGCGGCTGATAGCCGTCGCCGAGTGGGTGCCAGCGATGATGCGCCTGAGCATCCTGGAGGATCGAGGTAACGCCCAGCGAGGCAGGATTGGGGTCCACGCGGACATCCGCCCACTTGTGCAGCGGCCACGGGTAGGTGGTACCTCCCGTCACCCAGCTTTGCTGGCCGACAACCTGGGCCGCCAGTTCCAGGGTGAGACTGGCAAAGGCCGCACACGAAGCACCGTGATCAACCCCATCAATGCTGTCGTGCTGCCAGATGAGTGCCTCCATCTCGGCCGGCGTCCTGGCTGCGGCCAGGTGGAGGTAGTAGTTGGCAACATTGATGATCGCTGAGCGCAGCATGGCGTCACCCGTGGATGCGCGCTGGACCGACTGCTCCAGTGCCAGCAGCCGGATCGGCATGCTGGACGGCGACTTCATGTCAGCCGGCGTTCCGTGGGCGAAGGAAAACCCGGTTATCGCTCCGCCGGCGCTGAGGCTGACAAGCGCAGTCATCTGCTGCCACAACGGTTTGCTGGCGGAATGCATGAGTCACCTCTTCCTGTCGACGCTGGCGGGCTGCGCTACCGGGGAAGATTGCCAGATGACTATGTGGATTTATGCTTGTGGCTTTGAATGCTGCAGATTATCGAGAATGGCCTGGACCCTGGGGTCGCTCACGTTCGCCGAGTTCTCAAACAGCACGGCGGCGTCCTGGGCCGTTGCTGGCGCGGCACCGACCACCCACTTCTGGAAGACATCCGCCACCAGGGCTGCCTGCCCAGCCGGGCTGGTCACCGGCCTGGCGCACAGGCTCGGAAAGCCCCGGCGGGAGCTGAGCGCCGCCGATCCGGTGTACCGGACGCAGTTCGCGGGGTCGCTCTCAAGCCCCGGCTGGACGACTGGGTTCCCGTTAGCGCCGGTCACCGTCGCGCCACCGATGATGTTGTTGATGGCCCTGGCCGCAACCTCGATGCTGTCGATCGGGTTAGCCGGGTGGTAGGGGTGGTGGAGGTTCAGCGACCACGCCACCTCGCCGCCCTGGGCCGGGGTGATCGGCTCCAGTCCGATCCGGCCGGTCCTGGCATCGGCGAAGTCCGGGTTGCCGCCGCTGGTCAGCAGGGCGAAAACCCAGAGAATCTGGCGGGTGGCCCTGGCGCAGGCGAAGTTGATCTGGCCAGGCTCCGACCTCACATCGGGGTTCTGGCAGGCCCGGGAGGCTTCACTTTGCATCCTGGGCACGCTGGCCGGCCACGACGCTCTGCCACCCGGCAGTGTCATCACCACGATCGCGACGAGGACCGCGACGACAACCGCCACCGCAATCGCCACCTTGCGGCCCCGCGAGAGGCGCAGGTGGTAGGAGCTGTGCCGGCCCTTGCTGACGAGTTCCTCGGTGCGCCACCCAGGCGAGCCCGCATGGCCGGGGGTATAGGCGCCGGCATGGAACTGGGCTGCCCTCGGCGGCCCGAAGGCGGCCGCCGGCCGCCCAGCATCGTGCTCGCAGTACGGGTCGTCCTGCGTGCAGTCGCAGCTGGCCGGGATCTGGTCAGCCGGCGCTTCCCGGCCACGCTCAGGCTGTGCCAGCTCGAATTCCAGCGACATGCGGACGTCGTCTAGCCTGCGTTCGAGCTCAGCGGTCTTGTTCATCAAGTCGGCGAGAGGCTGACTCTTCTTCCTTATGAAGTATTCGGAGCTTCCTCTCATGTTTTCACCACCTGGCGTCGGCCTGTATCAGGCATATCGGATTGTGAAGGGAAACGGTGAAGAGCCGCCGGCCGGGCAATGCGTCCGGCGGTGGCTTTCGGCGCGACGTGCGGGCAGTGGGGAAGGGCGGCCCGGCACTAGGGCCAGGCATCGGCTACCCCCCGCGGCCGGGGCGGCCGCCAGGTCCCGTGCGGATCGCGGCGGGGCGCCGGCCGGCAGCCCGCCGGAATGTCGGAGGTGCCAGGTACCGTCCATACGTCCGCAGGGGGCACACACGACCGTGCGTCGGCTGTGCGGGCGACCTGAGGCATGCCCAGTATTAGAACACATGTGCGATACCGATGTGAAGTCAGTTCGCTTACGAACATGTGTTCGTACTGGTCAATGGGCCACGCCAGGCAAGGGCGGGCTGGTGCCCGGGTGACCACCCTCGGTGAGGACCGCCAGGGCGCTTGCGCATCGGCTGCCGGATGGTTCAGGAGACTGGCACGATTGGGTCAGCGGATCGGCCGGCCTGGCCGGGCACGTTGCTGGAAAGCCTGCAGCCAGACCCGTCCAGCTACGTCCGGCCGCTGTCCCCAGCCCGGTTCGCGCCCGGGGCCTGGGACTGGGAAACCGCCCGTGGGCAGGCCGGGTTTTCCTGCCAGCACCTCCCCGGCGCGAGGAGATGGCAGCAGCGGGCGGCGGGGCCCGCGCGGGCCGCAGTGTTAGCCGAGGTCAGGGCCGGACGCAAGCCTGCCCGGTGATCTTCTGTGCGTCGCCCGCCGGATCCACCGATACCATCATCGCTACGAGCCAGCCAGGAGCCCCGTTGTTGACCCGATCGTGGCGACGGCCCTAGATTCCGCGCGCAGGACCTGGAGGACGGGTGCCCATCAGCGACGAAACGATTGCCGGTTTCCTGGGCCGGCTCGCCGCGCGGGTGCCCGCTCCGGGCGGGGCCAGCGCGGCGGCTCTGCACGCCGCGCTCGCTGCTTCGCTGCTGGGCATGGTCGCCCGCTACACCACCAGGGATGAGTACGCCGAGCACCGGGAGACGATCGGCCACATCATCGCCGAAACCGACGAGTTGCAGGGGATCGCGCTGCGCCTAGCTGAGGCCGATGAGGACGCCTTCCGGGTGGTGATCGGCGCTTCCCGGCTTCCCAGCGGCACCGAGGCTGAGGCGGCAGTCCGCTCCGGGGCCATCGCCCGCGCGGTGCTTCGGGTGGCCTGGCCGGCCGTGCAGGTCATCAGCCTCGCGAGGATAGCTGTGGATCTGGCCGAAGCGCTGGCGGCGATCGGCAACCCGACAGTGATCGCCGATGTCGCCGCCGCGGCGGAGGCCGCCCGCGCGGCGGCGGCCAGCGCCCGGGTCAGCGCCGAGATCAATCTGTCGGGCATCACCGACGAGCAGGCCAGCCTGGAGATGATCACCGATCTCGGCACGGTGGACGAGATCGTCGCCCGCGCCGAGGCCCTGACGGCAACCATCCGGGATCAGATCCGCGCCTAGCGCGGCATCCCGGCCTGCCTGATGAAGGCTCAGGGACGGTAACAGGCAGCAGTCGCGGCTGATGCTGGCGGATAACACTGGTAGTGGAAATCGGCGCTGTTATGGCTGAGATATCTGCCGATGCACTGGGTGCGCGTGGGCCGGCCGTGCGCGGCGCAGTAGTCGAGGGCCTGTGTGCCATCGGTGAAGGGCGCAGCGCAGTAGACCACCCAGTAGCCCGGGTTCAGGGAGGCGTACTGCGAGCTGTCGAGGACCTGGGCCGACGGTATTTGCTGCCGGACTTGCGCCAGCACCGCCTGCAGGCGGCCAGTGCCGGCGCTGACTGGCACGGACGCGAGCTGGGCGATCCAGATGTTGTCAGGGGCTACCGGAGACGGCGGCGGGGCCGGCACGGCGCTGCTCCCCGGAGCCGGGTGGCTAGGTCCTGGGGTGCTCGGTCCTGGGGTGCTCGCCGCCTGGGTGGCTGCCCGGGTGGCGCCCGCCGGGTTCGTCGCGGCGGGGGGACTGCCAGCGCTTGTCGTGGCGGGAGAGCGGCTGGCCAGCATTGCGACACTGGCAGCGACGCCGCCGACGACGGCCGCGACAGCGGCTGCGGCGATGACCAGCGGCCAGCGAGACGGGGGTTTCCCGCCGCCGGTCCGGTGCCGATCCGGTACTTCAGTGCGCTCCCGATCGCCCCCCGGGGCCAGCGGAAACGGCTGGCCCGTGCGGGCAGCTGCCCCGGCAGGGGCGATGGTGGGGATATCTGGGGCGGATGCAGCCAGGGCCGCAGCGGGCAGGCTGGCGACCGCTGTGTCCGGGTGCCCGTCCAGCCGTTCAGCCTCGCCGCGCTGGCCATCCTCGTACGGCGCGATTCCCAGTGCGGTGCGCAGCGCGCCGGCGAACTGCCGGCAGCTGACATAGCGGTCCTCCGGGGCCTTGGCCAGCACACGGGCGAACGCCGTATCCAGCTCGGCGGGCAGCCCGGGGCGGCGTGCGGATACCGGCGGCGGGGGCTCGTTCAGATGTGCCAGCAGGGCCGCCATGCCCAGGTCACGCCGGAACGGAGGCTGCCCGCACAGCATCTCGAAAGCCGCGCACCCCAGGGCGTACTGATCAGCTGGCCCGCCGACCGGCCGGCCAGCTACCTGTTCCGGAGCGGCGTAATCCACCGTTCCCAGGAACTGCCCGCTCCCGGTCAGCCCGACCGACCCGAGCGCCTCTTTACTCAGCCCGAAGTCCGACAGATACACATGATCGGGCCGGCCGGGCCGGGTGTCGAGCAGCATGTTCGCCGGCTTGACGTCCCGGTGCACCAGCCCGGCCGCGTGCGCCGCGTCCAGCGCAGAGGCCACCTGCGACACGATTCCCGCCACCCTGGCGGCAGGCAGCGCACCCAGCCGCCGCACCAGCGACCGAACATCGCCACCGCGCACGTAGCGCATGGCGATGAACAAGACCGCGCCGGCCTCGCCCGCCTCGAACACCGGAATGATGTGCGGATCATCGACCGAAGCCGCCATCCGCGACTCCCGGATGAACCGCTGGCGGAACCCCTCATCCGCCGCCAGCGCCGGTGCCAGGACCTTCAACGCCACGGTGCGTCCCAGCCGCTCATCGTGTGCCCGGAAGACCGCAGCCATCCCACCCTGGCCGATCCGCTCCTCCAGCAGGTACCCGGCCACCCAGGACCCGACCGCCAGGCCAGCCGCAGGCTGCGGGGAATCGTCGCTCATCACACTTGATCGACGTCACCGACACGGGTTTGGAGTACTGGCGCGCCTGAGACGGCATGATCACGGACGATTTTTGGCCGTATGCGCGGCAACAAGACCGAAAATCCGGCCTACTTCGATCAAGTCCCCCGACTGATCATCGAGTGCAAGGCCCAGCTATGAGCGTCCGCACAACGACCCCGCCGAACCAACAACGGTAACGACAAGGGAGCAACAGAGAGGTCGGCAGCCCGCGCGGACACCCAACGACGAAACACCCCGCGCGGGCTCCGTGGCGCGTCACGATCTCAGCCGCGCACCGGGCGACCGCAGCATCTCCTACATTCATCCCATGCGCACCAGGCGGATATCGCGAACGCTGAAGGACAGCGCCGGGTGGTGGACAGCCCTCCTCGCCGGGGCCTTCCTCGGCCGCATCCGACTGCCCGGCAAGATGGCCGCCTACCGGCTCAGTTACCCCCTGCGCATGGCCCCGTGGAAAGCCCGCGAACTCCTGACAAGGGGCCACCCTGGAAACGGCAGCCGCAAGCGGCGACGGCCCCCACGACCTCGCCCGCAGCATCCTCTACGACAGACTCGGCTACATCCCCAGCGAGTTCATCTACTCCCAGTTCTGCGCCGACGTTATCAACGATCTTCCTCCCGACTTCACCCTTACCTACAAAGACGTCGACACCTGGATCGCACGCCACGGCAAGAGCCCGCAACCCCAAAGCCGAACCCTTTGACCCATACGCCCACGGCGGAGAGGCAGGCGAGGAATGCGTTGCCGCAAGCGGCAGGGACACGTGCGAAACCTTGGCCTACTGCCGTGCCTGACGGCCGTCGGCCGGACGCGCCGGGTCGGCATCACCCTCACCATCTCGGATGCCGTGCTCGATGGCCTCGATTGTTTTCGCCCACGGGAACAGATGCAGGTAGCTGCTTCCCGTCCCCGGGTCGTGCAGGGGGTACACGTCGGGGCCGAACAGCACCCTCACCCCCCACGAGCGCAGCTTGGCGACGTTCTCGGCGAAGGCAGGGTGCGCGGCGTGAGCGCGATTGCTGAACGGCAGCGCCACCAGCGGCAGTCCCTTGCCGATCGCCTCCACCAGGATGCCCAGGGCCAGGGTGTCGCAGATCCCCGCCGCCCATTTGTTGACCGTGTTCACCGTGGCCGGCGCGACAATCACCGCATCCGGGGTAGGCAGCACATCCGGCTCACCGGGGTCCTTGTACTCACTGCGGACCGGGTGGCCGGTCAGCCGTTCCAGGCCCGCCACATCCGCGAACCGCCTCCCCGACGGCGTGGTGAGCACACACACATTCCAGCCCCGTCCCTGGGCGAGGCTGACCAGGCGGCCCACCTCACGGGCCGGCGGGGCTCCGCACGCAATCACATACAGCACCCGCTGGCTCACGGCCGGACCCCTGCCCGCTCCGCCAGCCCGGCCAGCGCGAGTGACGGCGACCCGTGGCAGCGGTGCAGCAAGTCAGCGATGGCCGCCTGCGCAACCGGGCGGCAACGCACCTCCGGGGCGGCGATCTGCTCCGCCGCCAGCAGCCGGCGCATGCCGGCATACAGCTTCTCCTTGGCCTGGGCGGAGAGCACGCGCGTCTCCACTGGCTTGCGTCCGGGAGGCATGCCGCGCATGACGCTCAGATCCATATCCCCGTACAGGGCCATGGCCAGCGAGCGCGGAATGGGTGTGGCCGTCATCGCCAGCAGGTGCACCCCCTCGCCGCGCTCGGCGAGTTCCCAGCGCTGGCGCACCCCGAAGCGGTGCTGCTCGTCG
>DPMS01000288.1:225-9709 GCA_003541285.1 Actinomycetota bacterium | reverse complement strand
CTTGTTCAGCACCGGGATGAGATGCAGATCGGCCTCCAGCGCCAGGTACAGATTGGCGAGCGTCTGCGCCTCGATACCCTGCGCCGCGTCAACCAGCAGGATGGCGCCCTCACATGCGGCCAGCGACCGCGAGACCTCGTAGGAGAAGTCGACATGGCCGGGGGTGTCGATCAGGTTGAGAACGTACTGGCTACCATCGGCGCCGGTCCAGGGCAGCCGGACGGCCTGGCTCTTGATGGTGATGCCCCGCTCACGCTCGATGTCCATCCGGTCCAGGTACTGGGCCCGCATCTGCCGATCCCCCACCACCCCGGTGAGCTGGAGCATCCGGTCAGCCAGCGTGGACTTGCCGTGGTCGATGTGCGCAATGATGCAGAAATTCCTGATGATGTGCATGGGGGTGTGCCCGTAGGCGATCGCGGCCGCCGCCGGAACGGCCGGTGCGACCGCGCCGCCGTCTGCGGGAGGCTGCTCGGGCAGTGGTGACACAGGAATCCGCCAGGGTCGAGTCGGGTTGTCAGGTCGGGTCGGATCAAGCCGGTTGGGCCCCGTGGGCCGGTGGGTCCGTCAGCCGGCCAGCTGCGGCGGCCGGCCCACCGGGGGATCACGCCTTCCGTCGCCGTCCATGGTCGCATGCTGACAGGAATGCCCGGACCAGGGGCGGCACTGGGCTGAGCTCTGGCCGGCTGAACTCTGGCCGGCTGAACTCTGGCCGGGAAGGTCACCGGCCGGCCGGGATGTCCGCGGGGCTGGTTTGAGCACGGCACCATGGTTAGGATATCCTGCGTCGTCGGAGTGGATGCGCGCTGCTGACTGTGCGGCGCTCCCCCGGGCGCGAGTACTGCGCCCGCCGACCGGCCAGACCAGCACCCCAAGCGAGGCTTCCGCGTGGCGAATATCAAGTCCCAGATCAAGCGCAACAAGCAGAACGAGAAGGCACGGCTGCGCAACAAGGCGGTCAAGTCGTCGCTGAAGACCAGCGTGCGCAAGTTCCGCGAGGCGGCCGACGCCGGTGACGTCGGGCAGGCGACTTCAGCCATGCAGGACGCCTGCCGCAGCCTCGACAAGGCCGCCAGCAAGGGCGTGATCCACAAGAACCAGGCCGCGAACCGCAAGTCCGCCATCGCCAGGCGCTGCGCAGAACTCCAGCAGGCCTGACACCCCCAGCACCACCGCCGCACGCCAGCCCCGGGAGCCGAGCCCGGGCCGGGAGCCGGCGTGCCGTCAAGGAGCCCGATGTGCCGCGTTCCGGCACGCGACGATGGTGTGGATCGCCACCTCCAGCGCATACCCAGAGCTCGTCCCCTCCCCCTTCACGCGCGCATCGGCCTCCGTCACCGCGGCGAGAGCCCGCGCGATGCCCTCCGGCTCCCATCCCCGCAGTTGCTGGCGGACCCGGTCGATCTTCCAGGGCGGCGCGCCCACCTCGGCCACCAGGCCGGCGCTGTCCAGGCCACGCGGTGCGCCGCTGACCCGGCCGAGCATCCGGACACCTTGCGCCAGCCCACCGCTGATAGCGGCCGGCGAGAGTCCCACCGCGAGCGCCCAGCGCAGCATTTCGAGCGCCTCAGCCAGCCGTCCTTCGACGGCACGGTCGGCCACGGCGAAGCCGCTCGCCTCGGCCCGCCCCCGGTAGTACCTGGCGACCACCGCCTGCCCGACCACGCCGGTGGTGTCAGCGGCCAGCTGCCCTGACGCCGCAGCAAGTTCACGGAGGTCGGACCCGATCGCGTCGATCAGGGCGCGCACGCCGCCGCCGTCGATGGTGCGGCCGTGCGCACGGAACTCCGCGCGCACGAAGTCCATCCGTTCCGTCACTCTGGTGATCTTGGGGCAGTCGATCACCCGCGCGCCCTGCTTGGCCAGGCTGGCCAGCAAGGGCTTGCCCTTGGCCCCGCCGGCGTGGGTGATCACCAGCCACACATCCGGGGGCGGATCGGCGGCCAGCCGGGTCAGTTCCCCCGCCACCTCTTTGCCCGCATCGTGGGCGTCGCGGATCACCACCACACAGGCGCCGCCGAACAGGGACGGGGCGGTGAGTGTGGCCAGTTCGCCGCGGCCGAGCGCGGCGGCGGCCACCTCGTGGACATCCGCCGCCGGATCGCCGCCCGCCCCCGGTATCCCGCTGTCCGCGCCCGGCTCCCCGGTGCCCGTGGCGGCCCTCACCAGCCTCGTGACGGCCCGTTCCACCAGCAGGTCCTCTTCGCCCACCACGAGCGCGACCGATGTGCTCTGGGAAGCCATTCCTGAAGCATGCCACGGTGGCGGTGGTGGGCAGAACGGATCGCGGGTCAGGGCACGGGGAGAATGGGCCGGCCGGCTGGGGCCGGCCGTCAGCTCAGGGCTGGCTCGCCGCCTCGCCAGACCTTGAGCGGCTTGAGGCCGTACGACCAGGCAAAGGCACCCTCGTGGTCAGTATCCCAGGCCACGATGTCGGCGTAGCGCCCGCGGACCATCGCACCCCGTTCGGGCGTCCGCAGCGCCTGGGCGCCGCCCAGGGTGGCCGCGCGCAGCGCCTCGCTGACGCTCATGCCGAACTGTGCGATCGCCAGGGAGATGACCAGCGGCATGGACGTGATCCCGTTCCCGCCCGGCGCGTGGTCGGTGCCGAGGGCGACCGCCACTCCTTTGTCGAGCAGTGCGCGGACCGGCGGCATCTTGGCAACCTGCAAGGCGGTCGCGGGACACAGGACGGCTGCCACGCCGGCGGTCGCCAGTGCGATGACATCCTCCTCGCAGGCCTCGTGCAGCAGGTCCGCCGACGCGCAGCCCATCTCGGCGGCCAGCCTGGCGGCGCCGGTGCGGGACTGGCCGCAGGCGTGCAGCCGGGGCAGCAGCCCTGACGCCCGGCCCGCGCCGAGTATCCAGCGTGCCTCGCGCTCGGTGAAGCGGCCCTCTTCGCAGTAGACGTCCACGCTGTCGGCGCCCGCCGCGGCCGCATCAGCGCACCACGTGCCCACGGCATCGACGTAGTCATGACGGCGGCCGAAGTACTCGGGTGGCACCGCGTGCGCGGCGAGGAACGTCACGTGCACCCGGGGCATGCCCGGCTCGTTCTCCAGCGACCGCAGCAGACGGACGTCGGCGAGCTCGCCATCACGGGTCAGGTGGTAGCCGGTCTTGGCCTCGATCGTCGTCGTCCCGGTCAGCAGCCATTCCCGCAGCCGCTCGCGCACCCCGTTGCACAAGGTCCAGGGGTCTGTCCCCCGGGTGACCGTCACCGTCGACGCCATGCCGCCGCCGGCCGCGGCGATCTCGTTCGGTGAGGATCCACCCGACCTCATGGCCAGCTCCGCCCAGCGGTTGCCGGCATAGACCGGATGGGTGTGCGCGTCGATCAGGCCAGGAGTGACCAGACCGCCGTTGAGGTTCTCCACATGATCGACGTCGACGATGTCATCGACCACTCCGGGCAGGCTCTGGGGCAGTTCCGCAGCGGGCCCCACCCACGCGATCCGGTCCCCCTGGGTCAGGATGGCAGCGTTGTTCCACACCTCGGACCCTGTCCACAGGCGCCCGATATTCGTCAGCAGGCGGATCGTCACCGCTGAGCCCTCCCCCACGCGGGAACACCCCAGCTGAGGGTTCCCTGCGTCATGAGCGGTCACCTGCCATGGCCTCGGCCTTGTGAGTAAGCACCGCCGGGCGCCCCCCACATTCATCGCGATCATGAGTCAGCTTGGGCGCTGCGAGGATGCGGCAACCAACATATCGGTTCAGTCACGGTATTGCACAAGAGGGTCCTTGTACAGGCTGTATACGAAGAACGTAGGCACGATTTCCCGTGCTTTCTGCCTGCCCGGCTTACCCGGCAGCTTGCGCCCGGACCTCGGCCTCGCAGCCGGCCTTAGCCCGGATCAGCCCACGAACCGACCATTTCCGCAGGTAGCCGCCCGGGCAAGGATCGTTGCGCCCGGCCAATGCCGATTTCTGCTAATCGATTGCATTTCGGCCGGCCGCGACCGGGGTGATCGCGGCGCCGGTGAGTTCGGCCGCAAGGCCCGGCGGCACCCGTGCGGTTAGTTCGGTGCCTTCCGCCGCATGCTGCTGGGTCAGCACTTCGCCTTCCTCGTGCGCCCGGGCCACCAGGTCGCCCCGGTCGTAGGGGAGCAGCACGCTGACCGCCAGATCACGCCGCGGAAGCCGGTCGTCCACCGCCGCGAGCAGGCCGTCGATTCCCGTTCCGGCCAGTGCGGAGACCACGGCGCAGTCCTTCTCCCTCAGGCAGAGCCCCTTGAGCTCCAGCGGGTCGGCGGCGTCGGCCTTGTTGACGACCACGATCTCGGGCACATGCGCGGCGCCGATCTCGGCGAGGACTTCCCGGACAGCCGCCATCTGCGCCAGCGGATCCGCGTCGCTGCCGTCCACCACATGCAGGATGAGGTCGGCTTCGGCGACTTCCTCCAGCGTGGAGCGGAACGCCTCGACCAGCTGGTGGGGCAGGTGCCGGACGAACCCCACGGTGTCGGTCAGGGTGAACCAGCGGCCGGACGGGGTCCGCGCGCGCCGGACCGCGGGATCGAGGGTGGCGAACAGCGAGTCGTCGACCAGCACGCCCGCACCGGTCAGCCGGTTGAGCAAGCTCGACTTGCCCGCGTTGGTGTAACCGGCGATGGCCACCGAGGGGATCTCCCGCCGCCGGCGCTGCCCACGCTGGACCTCACGGCCCACTGACATCTCCGCGATCTGGCGGCGCAGCTTGGCCGTGCGGGTGCGGATCCGGCGGCGGTCCGTCTCGATCTTGGTCTCACCAGGGCCACGGGTGCCGATGCCGCCGCCGCCGGCCACCCGGCCACCCGCCTGCCGGGACATCGACTCGCCCCAGCCGCGCAGGCGCGGCAGCATGTACTGGAGCTGCGCCAGCTCCACCTGCGCCTTGCCTTCCTTGCTGCGGGCATGCTGGGCGAAGATGTCGAGGATGAGGGCGGTGCGGTCGATGACCTTCACCTTGACCACGCCCTCCAGGCGGCGCAGCTGGCTGGGCGTGAGCTCGCCGTCGCAGATCACCGTGTCGGCGCCGGTCGCCGCGACCAGGGCGGCCAGTTCGGCGGCCTTGCCCGCGCCGATGTAGGTGGCGGGGTCGGGCTGGCCGCGCCGCTGGACCATGCCGTCCAGCACCACCGAGCCAGCGGTCTCGGCGAGCCGGGACAGCTCACGCAGCGAGTTCTCCGCATTCGCCAGCGTCCCCTCGGTCCAGACCCCGATCAGCACCACCCGCTCCAGCCGCAGCGCCCGGTACTCGACCTCGGTGACGTCCTGGAGCTCGGTCGACAGGCCCGCCACCCGGCGCAGCGCGTGCCGGTCGGCGAGATCCAGGTCGCCCCGGTGCTCGTCAGTAGGAAAAGTCATCGCTGCCTTGAGTTGGTATCCGCGCCGTTCACCGCTGGCGCCGCGCGCCGCGGTCGTGGCCCGCACTGGGCTGTGGTTCGTCAATGCTGTCATGCCTCCGGGTTCCGGTCACTTCAATAACACCCGCGCACCTCAGGTTGTGCCCTGACCCGGGCTGGGCCGCGGATGGCCGGCCACCTTTGACCGGGCTGACGGCGGCGAGCTAGCGTCAGTCTCACGATCTGCGATCTGTGTATCCAGGATGTGATCACCATCGGGAGGAGCGCGACATGGCGGCTGGCGAGGGCGTCGAGATCATCGGCCCACCCGGAGACCGGTACGACGAGATCCTCACTCCCGACGCGTTGCGCCTGATCGCCTCGCTCCAGCGTGAGTTCGGCACCCGGCGCTCGGAGCTGCTGGCAGCCCGGGCGGCGAGGCAGGAGGAGCTCTCGGCCGGCGGGACCTTCGATTTCCTTCCCGGCACCGCCCAGATCCGGCAGGACACCAGCTGGCGCGTGGCGCCACCGGCGCCGGGCCTGGTGGACCGCCGGGTGGAGATCACCGGGCCCACCGAGCGGAAGATGACCATCAACGCGCTCAACTCCGGTGCGAACGTGTGGCTCGCCGATTTCGAGGACGCGAACACGCCGCTCTGGGAGAACATGATCATCGGCCAGCTCAACCTGAAGGACACCCTCGACCGGGCAATCGATTTCACCAGTGAGGAAGGCAAGTCCTACCGGCTGCTGCCCGATGACCAGCTGGCGACGATCGTGGTCCGCCCCCGTGGCTGGCATCTGGACGAGAAGCATCTGCTGGTCGACGGGCACCGGGTGTCGGGCAGCCTGTTCGACTTCGCGCTGTACTTCTTCCACTGCGCGCGGCGGCAGCTGGACAAGGGCAGCGGGCCGTATTTCTACCTGCCCAAGATCGAGAGCCACCTGGAGGCCAGGCTCTGGGACGACGCCTTCAACCTGGCCCAGGACACCCTGGGCATCCCGCGCGGGACGATCCGGGCCACTGTCCTGGTCGAGACCATCCCGGCCGCCTTCGAGATGGAAGAGATCCTCTACGAGCTGCGCGACCACAGTGCGGGACTGAACGCGGGCCGCTGGGACTACCTGTTCAGCATCATCAAGAAGTTCCGTTCCCGTGGCCGCGACTTCGTCCTGCCCGAGCGCAACTCGGTCACGATGACCGCCCCGTTCATGCGCGCCTACACCGAACTGCTGGTGAAGACCTGCCACCGCCGGGGCGCGCACGCCATGGGCGGCATGGCCGCGTTCATCCCCAACCGCCGCGACCCGGAGGTCACCGAGGTTGCGCTGGCCAAGGTGCGCGATGACAAGACACGTGAGTCCGGCGACGGCTTCGACGGTTCCTGGGTGGCCCACCCCGACCTGGTGGCGCTGTGCAAGGAGGTGTTCGACGCAGCGCTCGGTGACCGCCCCAACCAGCTGGACCGGCTCCGCGAGGAGGTCAGCGTCACCGCCGGCGAACTGCTCGCCATCGGCAAGACCCCGGGCGTGATCACCGAGGCCGGCCTGCGCAACAACGTCAGCGTGGCACTGCAGTACCTGGCCACCTGGCTCGGCGGCAACGGCGCGGTGGCGATCTTCAACCTGATGGAGGACGCCGCCACCGCTGAGATCTCCCGGTCCCAGGTCTGGCAGTGGCTGCACAACGACGTCACCCTCGACGACGGCCAGCAGGTCACCCGTGACCTGGTCGAGCGGATCATCTCCGAGGAACTGTCGGCCATCCGCGGCAGCGCGGGCGCCGCCTTCGACGCCCCCCGCTACGACCAGGCGGTCGCCCTGTTCACCGAGGTCGCGCTCGCTGACGACTACGCCGAATTCCTCACCCTGCCCGCCTACGAGCGCATGCCGTAGCCGGCTCCCACCCGGTCAGTCCCGCGTGCTGCGCGCCGGGACGGTCCTGGGTGGCATGGATGTGGGTCGCATGCCTGTCTAGTGACATCAGCACAACATCCATGCCACCACCGCCGGCCCGGCCGGGCCTGGAAATTGGCCGGGCGGGCGGGCAATGTGGGGGTGTAGCTTCACCATGCCCGAGGAGAGACGCATGATCGATGACCTGATCCCGGCGATGGTGGATATCTGCGGCCCGGACGGGGTGGTGACCGACCCGGCCGACCTGCGCACCTACGAGTGCGACGGCCTGACCTCGCATCGCGCCACGCCGGGGCTGGTGGTCTTGCCCCAGACCGCTGAGCAGGTCGCCGCGGTGGTCCGGGTGTGCGCCGGGGCCAGGGTCCCCTTCGTCGCCCGTGGCTCAGGCACCGGCCTGTCGGGTGGCGCACTCCCCCACACCGAGGGCGTGCTGATCGTCACCTCCCGGATGCGCAGGATCATCGCCATCGACCCGGGCAGCCAGCGGGCCATCGTGGAACCGGGTGTCACCAATCTGTCGGTGAGCACGGCGGCACGGCCGTTCGGCTATTTCTACGCGCCTGATCCGTCCAGTCAGCAGGTCTGCTCGGTGGGCGGCAATGTGGCGGAGAACTCGGGCGGCGCCCACTGCCTCAAGCACGGGTTCACCGTGCACCACGTCACCGGGCTGGAAATTGTCACCCCGGCGGGCGATCTGACCTGGCTGGGGGACGGCACCGGGGCCGCACCCGGCTACGACCTGGTCGGCGCGTTCATCGGCTCCGAGGGCACNNGATCGAGATGATGGACGCGCTCGCGATCGAGGCCGCGGAGGCGGCAGTGGCCTGCCGCTACCCCGAAGGCGCCGGCGCGGTGCTCATCGTGGAACTCGACGGCCCCGAAACCGACGTGCGCCGGGATGCCGACGCCGTCCGCGCGCTCTGCCAGCAGGCGGGCTCGACGGAGATCAGGGAGGCCGTGGACCCGGCTGAGCGGGCCGCCATCTGGGTGGGCCGCAAGTCGGCGTTCGCGGCGGTCGGCCGGATCTGCCCTGCCTATATCGTCNNGAGGCCACCGCCGCCGCCGAGGAACTGTCCGGCGCCATCCTGGACCTGTGTATCACCCACGGCGGGTCCATCACCGGCGAGCATGGTGTGGGCGTGGACAAGTCCAGGTACATGACCAAGATGTTCGGGGCCGACGACCTGGACACCATGCAGTTGCTGCGGTGCGCGTTCGACCCCGGCGGCCTGTGCAACCCAGGCAAGGTGTTCCCCACTCCGCGGCTGTGCGGTGAAGTGCCCGGCGTCAGGCGCGGCCCGCACCCACTGGTGGCTTCCGGCCAGGCAGAGCAATTCTGATGAACCCAACGACTGCCGCCACCCTGAAGGCCCTGGCTGCCGCCTGCCCGGCGGCGCGCCCGGCGGCGCCGGGCGATGCCGTTGCCGGGGTCATGCCCAGCTACGCCGCCTCGGTCGCCACCGTGGCCGAGGCCAGCGCGCTGATGCGCGCCGCCGCCGAGCACGATCTCGCCGTTGTCGCCCGTGGCAGCGGCAGCCGGCTGGCCTGGGGAGCCGCGCCGCAGCGCTGTGATCTGGTAGTCGACACGCTGCAGATGAACCGTGTGGTCGAGCACGCCGCCGGTGACCTGGTGGCGCGCGTCCAGGCCGGGGCCGGCCTGGACCAGCTCGGCGAGGTACTGGGCAGCGCCGGCCAGCAGCTGGCCCTGGACCGCCCGCCGGCGGGCGGCGGCCAGCAGGCGGCGGGCACGGCCACGATCGGCGGGACCCTCGCGACCGGGACGGCGGGCCCGCGGCGCCTGCGCTACGGCACACCACGCGACCTGGTGATCGGGATCACCGTGGTCCGGGCGGACGGGACCGTCGCCTCCTCCGGCGGGAAAGTGGTCAAGAACGTCGCCGGCTACGACCTCGGCAAGCTCTTCGCCGGGTCCTACGGGACGCTGGGACTGATCGTGGAAGCGGTGTTCCGGCTGCANNGGCGGCCCGGGCTGTCGCCACCGCCGCTGCCAGCGAGCTTGCTCCCACGGCGGTGGAGATCAGCCGGGCCGGCCGCAGCCAGCCGGTGCGGGTGGGCGTGCTGCTGGAGGGAGACCCGGAAAGTGTCGGCGAAAGGTCCGCGCACCTGCGCGGCCTGCTCGGCGGCGCGGTGGCGACCTCACCGGGTGCTCCGCACTGGTGGGGCCGCAACGGTGCGGCGGACGGGGCCGGCACCCTGATCCGGTTCGCGTTCTGGGCCGC
>DPMS01000288.1:0-148 GCA_003541285.1 Actinomycetota bacterium | reverse complement strand
TGGCGGCGGGCCCGGCCAGCACCAGGCAGCGCCGGGCGCGCTGGACCCGGGCGGGGAACTGCGGGCGGCGGCCTCGGACTGTGTCCATTGCGGGTTCTGCCTGCCCTCCTGCCCGACCTACCAGCTCTGGGGCGAGGAGATGGACTCG
>DPMS01000052.1 GCA_003541285.1 Actinomycetota bacterium | reverse complement strand
GATCGTCGTCGTCTTGCCCGAGCCGTTGGGGCCGAGGAAGCCGACGATCTGGCCCAGCTCGACCCGCATGTCGAGCGCATCGAGCGCCACCAGGCCGCCGAAGCGGCGCGTCAGCCCCGACAGCGCGAGCACCGGCGCGCTCACCGCGGCCTCCAGCCCGGCAGGTAGCGGCGCAGCGGCCGCGGCAGCAGCCCCTCGGGACGGTACAGCAGCACCAGGATCACCATCACCGCGTACAAGCGGAAGCGGTATTCCTGGATCACCTGCAGCTTCTCGGGCAGCACCACCACGATCGCGGCCGCGAGGGCCGCGCCCCAGGGGTTGCCGATGCCGCCCAGCAGGACGATCGACACCATCACCAGCGCGTCGCCCGACGTGAAGCTGGTCGGCGCGATGAAACCCAGCATCAGCGCATAGAGCGCGCCCGCCGCGCCGGCCATGAAATTGCCGAGCGTGAAGGCGACGATCTTCCAGCGCGCGATGTGGATGCCGAAGCAGGCCGAGGCAGTCTCGTCGAGCCGGATCGCGTCCAGGCTGACGCCGATCCACGAGCGCTCGAGCCGGCGCGTCACCGCGAACGCGAGCACGGCGAGCGCAAGCGCCGCCAGCACGTAGTGCATGTAGAACGAGAACTCGATTCCGCCGACGCTGAAGTTGTCGTTGAACTTCATGCCGAGCAGCGTCATGCTCGGCAGCTTCAGGCCCTGCGGCCCGCCAAGGGTGTCGTTTACCTCGAGGAAGGTCTTGAACAGCAGGCCGAAAGCGATCGTGACCACCGCCGCGTAGTGCCCACGGGTGCGCAGCACCGGCAGGATCAGGATCGACCCGACCAGCGCCGCGACCGCGCCGCCGCTGGGGTCGGGGGTGGTGGCCGACAGTGCGTCCAGGAACCGGCCGACCGGCAGATCGAGGTAGTCCGCTGCCGGGCCCGCTGGCCGGCCGCGCTCCTCGCTCACGGGCCTGCTCGCTCAGCCGGTTCCATCGCCAGTTCGGTTTTTTGCCCCCCTGGGGGCAAAAAACCGAACTGCTGCCGTATCCACCGGGCGCGGCGGCGGGGACGGGCGGTCACGTCAGGCCGACCACCTGTCCGTCGGCGTCGATGTCGATCCGCTCGGCGGCGGGGTGCGAGCCCAGCCCCGGCATGGTCCGCATGTCACCGCAGATCGGGTAGATGAAGCCGGCCCCGGCCGATGCCCGCACCTCCCGCACCGGCAGCCGCCAGCCGGCCGGTGCCCCGGTCAGTGCCGGATCCGCCGACAGCGACAGGTGGGTCTTGGCGATGCACACCGGGAACCCGCCGAATCCGTTCTTCTCGTAGGTGTCCAGTTGCCGCGCGGCGGCGGGTGAGTAGTCAACGCCGTCGGCGCCGTACACCAGCGTCGCGATGGTCTCGATCTTCTCCCGGATCGGGGCCTGCGCGGGGTACAGGAAGGCGAACTCGCTGGGCTCGGATGCCGCCTCCGCCACCGCCTCGGCCAGGGCCGCCGCGCCGCGACCGCCGTCGGCGAAATGCGTCGTGACCGCGCAACGCACTCCCATCGAGGCGGCCACCTCCGCGATGGCGGCGTGCTCGGAGGCGAAGTCACCGGGCATGGCGTTGATCGCCACCACCGGGGTGACCCCGTGCAGGCGCACGTTCTCGATCTGCTTGCGCAAGTTGACCGCGCCGGCCAGGACGTCGCCGGGGTTCTCCGCGAGCAGTCCGGGCGGCAGCCCCTTCCCGGCCACGGCCCGATGCCGCCCGGAGTGGACCTTGAGCGCGCGCACGGTGGTCACCACCACGGCGGCGTCGGGGACGAGCCCGGACACCCGGCACTTGATGTTGAAGAACCGCTCCGCCCCCATGTCGGCGCCGAACCCGGCCTCGGTGATGAGGTAGTCGCCGGTGTGGATGCCGATCAGGTCGGCCACCACCGAGGAGTTGCCGTGCGCGATGTTGCCGAACGGGCCCGTGTGCACGAGCACCGGGGTGTTCTCCAGGGTCTGGAGCAGGTTCGGCTTGATCGCGTCGCGCATGATGACGGTCATCGCGCCGGCCGCCTTGAGTTGCTCGGCTGTTACCGGCTCGCCCGCCGCCGTGTAGCCGACGACGATCCGGCCGAGCCGTTCCCGCATGTCGCGCAGCGACGATGAGAGCGCCAGCACCGCCATCACCTCGGACGCGGCGGTGATGTCGAAACCGGTCTGCCTGGGCACCCCGTCCTGCCTCGACCCAAGCCCGGCAACGATGTTGCGCAGCGCCCGGTCATTGGTGTCCAGGACACGCCGCCAGGTGATGTCATGAAGATCGAGGCGGAGCGCATTGCCGTGGTACAGGTGGTTGTCCAGCATGGCGGCGAGCATGTTGTGCGCGGCGGTGACGGCGTGCATGTCGCCGGTCAGATGCAGGTTCAGCCGTTCGAAGGGCACCACCTGGCTGTAGCCGCCGCCCGCCGCGCCGCCCTTTATCCCGAACGTGGGCCCCATCGAGGCCTGCCGGATCGCGANNCCAGCGCCTCGATGGCGCCGAGGTCGATCTTGGCCACGTGCTCGCCGTAGGGCTCGATCAGCCAGGGTGGCAGGCCGATCTGGGCCGCGATGTCGGCCACCGGCTTGAGCGTGGCCTGCCGGGCAATCTCCAGTGCGCTGGGAACGGTCGCTGTCACTGCGTTCTCTCCGCCTTCCGTGTCGGGTGGTCACGGGACCGCTTCGGGACACCGATCCGCTGGTGGCAGATCACTGCCTCGCCGAAATCATGGGACGGGCCTGGCGGCTGCGGGCAGGGCCGTAGGCCCGTAGATCATGGGTCATCCGTCGTAGCGCGGGGCCGGGTAGAGGACCGTCTTGGGCTCGGTGAAGGCCTCCATGGCGNNCCCGCGCCCCGTGCGCGACCGCCTGCGCCACGTGCCGGCCGAACTTGGCCGCGGTCGCCTCGTTGTTCAGCGGCCCCATGGTGGTGGCGGGATCGAACGGGTCACCCAGCCGGACGCGGTCCTTGGTCGCCGCCACGACCCGCTCGGTGAATTCGGCCAGGACGGCCGTGTGCACCAGGAACCGCTCGCCAGCGGTGCAGCTCTGGCCGGCGCACAGATAGGCGGCTTCCAGCGCGGCGGCGGCGGCGA
>DPMS01000051.1 GCA_003541285.1 Actinomycetota bacterium | reverse complement strand
GACGGTCGCGATGGCCTTCTCACCGGTCAGCTCGAGTTCGGCGAGCACCTTCCCGCCCAGGATCGCGGCGGTGGCGACGATCGCGCCGTCCGCCGCCTCCAGCTTGGTGACGTAGGCGGCCAGCGGCGCCTGCCAGCGCACCGCCAAGGCGGCACCGAGATCGAGTCCCGGCGTCGCCGTCGACATCAGGACCAGCCGCGGTGACCGCGCCGCCAGAACCGCGAGCAGCGCCTGCTCGTACGCCTCGGGCAGGTACTCGGCCAGGGCCGGATGATCCACGCTGACGACCGTGTCGGCGCCGCCAAGCTGGGCCGCCAGCTCGCGCGGCCCGAAGAGCGCCACCTCCGCCGTTCCGCCGAGCGCTGCCGCGAGGCCGCGGGCCGCGCCGAGCAGTTCGTAGGTTCCCTCTGAGATCTGCTTGCCTTCGTGCTCAGCGAGCACCAGCACATTGCCGCTCATCGCGCCAGTCACCCCTTCACCAGGCCGCGGCCGCGGAGCAGGTCCGCGATCGCCCCGGCCACATCGTCGGCACTGCCGGTCAGCATCTCCGCATGGCTTGTCTGCTCAGGCCGGAACATGCGGCGCACCGCGGGTGCCGGGGCCGCCTGCGCCGGGCCGGAGGCCACCTCGCGCAGCCCTCCGGCCTGCATTGCCTGCCTGATCCGGGTGATCGGGGCATACCGCGGCGCCTGCCTGGCCGCCTGGACGCCGATCACGGCGGGGAGCCCCACCTGCAGCTCGTGTACCCGGCCGCCGGCGAACTCCTGCCGGACCGTGACCGCGTCGCCCGCGGCCTCGACGCCGATTACCACCGACACGTGCGGCTGGCCGAGGTGGGCGGCGAGCATCGGCGGCAGCTGGCCGTCGATATCGTCGGCGGCCTGCACCCCGGTGATCACCAGGTCGGCCGGCTCGGCTGCCAGGTAGCCGGCCAGCAGCGCGGCCCGGTCACCGGTCAGCGCCGTGCCGCCGCCACCATTGGTGATCTTGACGGCGGAGTCGGCTCCCTTGGCGAGCGCCGTGTAGAGCGCCTGGTCGATCTCGGGATCGCTGGCCAGGCCGACGGCCACCACCTCGGCCCCGGACGAGTCCTTGACGAGAAGGGCTTCCTCCAGTGCCTGCGCGTCCCACTCGCTGACCACGAACTTGAGGAACTCACGGTCGATGCCGGTCTCGTCGGGAGTGAGCTCGATCTCCTCGACGAGGTCGGGTACTGCCTTCATCGGGACAACTATTCGCACGGCTGCCTGCCTTATCTATCCGAGGACTTCATCAAGCCGCAGTTGCTGCCGGATCTCGTCCAGGTCGGCTGCGGAAGGGAGGAACGGGTAGTCGCGGAACGGCTCGGCCGGGCGGTACGAGCCATACGGCCGGGTGCAGCCGGGCTCGCCCTTCTCGCCCGGGCAGCCGTTGGTCATGAAGGCGACGCCCTGATTGACCACCGCCTCCACCGCTGACCGGCCGGCCCGCAGGTGGACGAGCCCGCCNNCGGCCATCCGCGAGTCAGGCTCGGGGTTGAAGCAGAACAGGTAGGAGAAGATCTCCTTGTCCCGCAGCGCCGTGAACAGCTCGATCAGGTCCTGGTCGGTCTCACCGAGCCCGACCAGGGTGTGCACGTTCACCTTCCACGGCCCGAAGACCTCCCTGGAGTCGGTGACGACCTCCCAGTACTTCTCCCACTTCAGCCCGCCGGCGGGAACGTCGGTCCGGATATTGCGGAACAGTTCCTCGGTGACCGCGTCCAGCCCGATCCCGATCATGTCCACGCCGATGGCCTTGAAGGTCTCCAGCCGCTCCCTGTTCAGGGTCGGCGGCGCGACCAGGATGGACAGTGGCGTGCGCACCCGCGCGGCGATCCGCCGGGTGATGTCGCAGGTGTCGGCGTAGGCGTGACCGTGAGTGACCATCGAGATGCACAGCCTGGTCAGCTCTGACTCGTGGTCGGCCATCCGGGCGACCAGCTCATTCGTGCTGACCAGAGGCCACTCCACCCGGATGAACTGGTCGCCGTAATCAACTGACCTGGTGCGGGCCAGACCGCAGTACCCGCAGTCGGACAGGCAGCCCTCGTCGTAGTTGAGCAGCAGGTTGATGCCGCCGAAATCGAACTCGCGGCTGAACCGGCCTGACTTCATCCGCAGGGCGATGGCGCTGGCGTAGGAGATCCGCACGTAGTCCGGGCTGATCTTGGCCGGACCTTGCAGCAGGGGAAGCGTGCGGCTCATGCCGGGCTCCTGGCCGGCTCGGGGAAGTAGCAGGAGCCTTCTGAGCGGATCGGGGCGGACGCGAGGCGGTCCTGCGCTTGACGGCCGGCTTGCAGGACGGCCTCGACGAGCTTGTCGGCGTCGACGTACGGGAGGGTCCTGAGATACTTCGCCGCGGCCGCGACGTCCTCGAGGTCCGCCCCACCCCAGTCCTTCAGCGCGGCGTCGCGGAACTCGACGCCGTAGCCGGTCGAGCCGCGGATGTTCGGCTCGATGACGACGAAGCCGCGGTCGGCCAGGAACTGCGCGAACGGGTCGAATCCGCGGAACCACTGCCCGGTCGGGCCGCCGTGGACGTGGACGATCGCAGGGAGCTTCTCGCCGGCGGCGATGTCCTTCGGCGTGTAGAGGAGCGCCGGGACCTGCTTCCCGTCGAAGGTCGGGTAGTACACGTGCTTCGCGTTCACGAAGACCGAACGGTCGATCGGACCGTACTCGGGCTCGAGGAGCGTCTCGTACGTGTCGGCCGCGAGGTCGTACGCGACGAGGCTCGCGCGCGTCACATCGGTGCTGTACGTCACCAGCAGCTTTCGGTCGTCGTCGAAGAACTGCGCACCGACGGCGAAGCCCTCCGGCAGCTTCAGCGTGCGGGCCGTGCCGGTCGCGACGTCGTACACGACGGGTGTCACCGACGATTCGTGGTTGCGGATGCACGCGAGCAGCGCGCCGCTCTTCGAGAAGCGCAGCGCGTGCTCCTCGACGCCCTCCGGCGAGAGCCAGCGGATCTCGCCCGTCTCGAGGTCGAGGATGCCGGCGCGATTCTGGCCCGACGCGTCGCTCGTGACCGCGATGCGCCGGCTGTCGGGATGCCAGCCGCCGAAGGTGTCCTGCGAGCCCTTGCGCACGCTGAGGGCCTTGCGCGGCGCGCCGCCTTCGGGCGAGACGATGTAGCCGTCACGGTTCTTGAGATCGGTGGGGTCCTCGTTCGTGACATAGGCGATCTTCGTCCCGTCCTTCGGCCGCCCGACCGCGAACGCAGGGAACGCGTGCCGCGTGAGCGGCAGGTACTCGGTGCCGTCGCGTTTGGTCTTCCAGAGGTTCAGCTGGCCCGGGCGGTCGGGCGTCTCCGGCAGCCGCTTGTTCGTGTTCACGAGCAGCCACTGATCGTCCGGGCTGAATTCGGCCGCGTGCTCCTCGGCCGCCGGGTCGTTCGTGAGCTGGCGCACCGCACCGCTCTCGACGTCGATGACGTAGATGTCGTGCTGCTCGTTTCCGCCGGTGTCCTTGCCGAACGCGATCTCGCGGTCGTCGCGCGACCACACGAAGCCGGTGCGCAGCGCACGCG
>DPMS01000739.1 GCA_003541285.1 Actinomycetota bacterium | reverse complement strand
CAGCGCGTACCCCAGTCTGGTCCCGCGCCGCGCACCCGTGGCCAGGGTTGCCGCGGGCTGCGCCCGCACCGCCGTGCTCATGCGTCCCGCTGCCTGAGCAGGACGAATGCGAGGCCGAGCGCGGCGGCCGCCCACAGGCACAGCACGCCGAACCCGGCGTAGGGAGACAGCGGCCAATAGCCTCGGACTGTATCCACGACGCTGGTGACCTGCGGATACCGCGGGATGCTCTGCTGGATCGCCAGCCCGGCGGTCGGGGTCAGCCGGAGCAGCCACGCGCCCACGCCGGACGGGACGATGTTGAGGCCAGCCAGCAGGAACGGCAGGACGACGGTCACGACCGCGGCCGTGATGGCCGCCGCGCTGCGGCGCAGCACCGCGCCAAGGGCGAGAGCGAAGACGGCGGCCACGGCCAGCACCGCCGCGGTGCCGACGATGACCCGTGCCTCGGTCAGCGCCGGCACGGGCAGCAGCACCAGGCCCTGGTTCTCCTCTTTCGGGACGCCGACCGCGATCGAGATCGCAGAGGCGATCAGCCCGGTCGCGAACGCCACCCCGCCGATCACGAGGGCCTTGGCGGCCAGTACCGCGCCCCGGCGCGGACTAGCGGCCAGCGTGGTCCGGATCAGCCCGCGACGGTACTCGGCCGTGAAGAACATCGCCGCCACGACCACGATCGCAATCAGCCCCAGGAACGCGCCCGCCAGGCTCTGCTCGATCGTGACGGTCGGATAACCGCTGCCGGGCCCGGGCGTCACGGGCGCGATGTCACCGGAGCCGGTCAAGGTGAACGTGCCGTGGGAATTACCGAATCCCGGCTGGCCCTGAGCCTGGGCGCGGGTCTGCCCGACCGGCCCGCCGCCGCCGACTGCCGTTCCGGTCCACGTGCCGCCTGGTGCCGCTCCGGACAGGCTGACGTGATCGAAGACGCCGGTGGCCTGGGCGGGTCCGCCGCGGTTACTTCTCCCGCCGAACGAGTTCTGGGTCAGTGTGTAGTTGGGCGAGGTCGCGAACATGCCGACCTGAACCGTGGCGGGCAGGCCGGCCAACTGGACCGTGCTCACCTGCGTCCAGTGCGTGCCGTCCGCGGAGTCGTAGCCGGTAATCGTGTCACCGGAGCGGGTCAGCCGCAGCCAGCGAGGATGCGCCGCCGACGCATTGCCCGGCATGCCTGCGCTGTCCCCGGTGTAGTTGTACTGCATCCGAACGCCATTGCTGCCGGTCACCATCATCGCCGCGTAGGCGGAGCCCTGATGCGTACCCTGCTTGACGATGATCCCTGCCTTGGCCCACGACGCCAGGCCGGGCACCATGTAGCCGCTGCCGACCTGCACGGGCCCCCCCGTCAGGTTCGCGTGCTCGCCGGTCAGCGCGGTGACGCGCGCTGTGATGCTGCCGTTCCCGGTCAGCGGCTGGTGCACGAAGTAGAAGCCGTCGCTGACAACCTCGCCGCCTGGCCCGTGCGGGATCGGAGGAAGGCAGGCCTTTCCGGACTTGGGCGGGCCGCCGTTGATCTGGCACCCGATGTCGGCGTTCGCGGCCGCGAACACGCCGATGAAGACCATCAGCACAGCGGCAAGGATCATGCCGATCATCCAGCCGCGCACGCTGCGGAACTTGACCCACTCGGCACGGACGAGCCCGCCGAAGCCGGTGCCACCCGAGGCTCCGCCCGGCCCGGTAGTCGGCCGGGGCTGCGCGGTCGTCTGCGCGGTCATCGCCCGACCTCCTCGGCTGGCGCGGCATCGAAGCCCGCAGGGCGGAACTCGACCGCGTCCCTGGTCAGCTCCATGTAAGCCTGCTCCAGCGTGGCCCGGTGCGCGGACACCTCGGAGAACGGCACGGCATTCGCGCTGAGCAGCGCGACGACCCGCTCCGCGGGCAGCCCCGAGATCGTGAGCACGTCCCCGTCGCTTGCGGCGACGGTGGCCCCCGCGTTCTCCAGCACCGTCGTCGCCTGCGGACGCGCGGACGTGCGCAACGTCACCCGGTCCCCGGACGTGGCCGCGAGCAGGCTCGCCACGGTCGTGTCCGCGATGACCCTGCCGCGGCCCACGACCACGAGGTGGTCGGCGGTGTCCTGGAGTTCGCTCATCAGGTGGCTGGACACCAGCACGGCGCGGCCCTCGGTGGCCAGTCCGCGCAGGAAGCCACGCATCCACACGATGCCTTCTGGGTCCATGCCGTTGAACGGCTCGTCCAGCATGATCGCTGCCGGGTCGCCCAGCATCGCCGCGGCGATCCCCAGCCGCTGGCGCATGCCGAGCGAGTAGCCGCCGGCCCGGCGGCGTGCGACGCCGTCCAGCCCGGCCTGCGTGATGACATCATCGACCCGCTCTGTTTTCAGGCCCTGCGAGCGGGCCAGCCAGAGCAAGTGGTTACGGGCGCTGCGGCTGGGCTGCAGCGCGCCGGCGTCCAGGAGCGAGCCGATCATCCGCATCGGGTGCCGCAACCTCGCGTACGCCTGCCCGTTCACCAGGGCCCGGCCCTCGTCGGGCGCGTCCAGGCCGAGTATGACCCGCATGGTGGTGGACTTGCCTGCGCCGTTTGGGCCGACGAAGCCGGTCACCTGGCCAGGCTGGACGGTGAACGACATGCCGTCCAGCGCCAGCGTCGGCCCGAACCGCTTGCGCAGCCCGGTCACTTCGATCGTGGCGTGCATCACTGATCCTTCTCGGTCGGGTTGGAAACTTGCTGTGACCTGGTTCTACGGGAGCGGGCATAACATGGGCCGCACGCGAGCCGTTATGCCGTTGTTAGGTGCGTCAGGGCATGCTGAAGCGGATGGCAGGACCGAATCTCGTGAACAAGGTCATTGCCGGGCGAAAGGGGGCGGATGAGGCTGCGGGGCTGGTTCCGGCTGCCTGGCCGTACCGTCCGGGTACGTCTGACGGCGCTGTACGGGATCATGTTCGTGGTGTCCGGCGCATTGCTGCTGGCCATCGCCAGCGGCGTGGCCGTCGTGCGCTCATCCTCCGTATCGGAGGCGGTGCCGCATCCAGCCACCGCCGCGCCCGGGACTGCGCTCGACCGGGCCCAGGCCCGTATCCACCAGCTGCAGGCTCAGGTCCGGAATCTGCAGTCGCAGCTCACCGGTCAGCCGGGCCAGGGGCGGCTGTCACGCGACCTGCTGATCGCCTCGCTGATCGCGCTGGCCGTCATGACCGTGGTGGCGGTGGCGCTTGGCTGGCTGGTCGCCGGGCGCGCGCTCCGGCCCGTGCGCGAGATGACCGCGGCGGCGCAGCGCATCTCCGAGGACAACCTGAACGAGCGGCTCGCCATGCAGGGCCCGAAAGACGAGCTGAAGGAGCTTGGCGACACCATCGACGGCCTGCTGGAACGGCTGGAGGTCGCGTTCAAGGTACAGCGACGGTTCGTCGCCAACGCCTCGCACGAGCTGCGCACCCCGCTGACCACGATGCGGGCCGCGCTGGATGTGGCGCTGGCCAAGCCCGAGCCGGCTCCACCGCAGACGGTGGTGCTGGCTGCGCGGTTGCGCAGGCAGCTAGACAAGATCGACCGGCTGCTCGACGCCTTCCTGGTCCTGGCCCGCGCGCAGCACCGCAGCCTGCCCGGTCAGGCGCTCGTGCCGCTCGACTACATCACCGCCAATGCGCTGACCAGCCTGGCAGCCGCGATCAGCGCGCGGAAGCTGACCGTCCAGGAGACCAGCGAGCCGGGTGGTGCGTGGGTGACCGGAAGCGCGGCGCTGCTAGCCCGGATGGTTGAGAACGTTGTCGAGAACGCGGTCTGCCATAACACCGAAGGCGGCTGGATCCGTATCACCTCCCGAACCGTGGACAGGCGGGCCAGCGTGGTGGTAGAGAACGGCGGACCGGTGCTCGAGCAGGACCAGGTGCGCGAGCTGTCCCAGCCGTTCCGGCGGATCGGGGCGGACCGGACCGGCTCGGACCAGGGATCGGGCCTCGGGCTGTCGATCGTCGCCGCGATCGCCGAAGCGCATGGCGGCTCACTGGACCTGCAGGCGCGGCCAGAAGGCGGCCTGCGGGTCAGCGTCCAGCTGCCCGCCGCGGCGGGTGTTCCGGCCGGAGCGCGAGCGTGAGGATCCTGGTTGTCGAGGACTCGCGGTCGCTCGCCGAGGTGCTGGTGGAGGGCCTGCGGGACCAGGGCATGGCCGTTGACGTCGCGCACGACGGGCTGGAAGCAGCGGCGAAGCTGGACCTGAACGGCTACGACGTCGTGGTCCTCGACCGAGACCTGCCTGGCATCCACGGCGACGCCTTGTGCCAGATGATCACTGACCGGGAAGACCGGTCCATGGTGCTCATGCTGACCGCGGCGGGCGCGCCGGGTGACCGGGTCTCAGGCCTGGGCCTGGGAGCCGACGACTATCTCGGCAAGCCATTCCACTTCCCTGAGCTGGTGCTGCGCATCCGCGCGCTGGCCCGCCGGCGGCCAGCGGCCAGGGGTCGGATCCTGCGCGCGGCCGGGATCGAGCTGGACCAGATCCGGCACACCGTCGGCCGTGACGGGCGCCAGCTAGATCTCTCGGTCAAGGAGTTCGGCGTGCTGGAGGCGCTGCTGCTGGCCACGCCCGCCTTCCTGCGCGCGGAAGATCTGCTGGAGCGGGTCTGGGACGAGCAGGCCGACCCGTTCACCAACGCCGTCACGGTCACCATCGGCAGGCTCCGCCGCAAGCTCGGCGATCCGCCGGTCATCGCGACCTCCCCCGGCGTCGGCTACCGGATCATGCCGGCAGCCGGCTGATCAGCCGCTCCCGGAGCAGCGGCTCAGACAGCCTGCCAGGTTGTCGGGTGCCAGGGGGCAGGGTCGCTGCGCGGACGTCCGGAAACCTCAAACCCGATTCCGGCCAGGCGGAACCCGCGGGACTCCTGCACCTGGCTGGCGATGATGGCCAGCCAGTCATCGATCGGCCGGCGCCAGGCCAGAGACACCTGCGCCCTCGGGGCCGAACGGATACCCGCCTACCCGCGCATCGAGGGCTGAAGGCTTCCAGCGGCAGGCACAAGTCCAGCCAGTCGTACCCGTCCTCCCTCGTACCGCAGAAGACTGAGCAGATGTCCCGCTGCCCGCTGGGCAACGTGATCAGCCTTTGAGGTGGTCCTGGCCACTGTCGCTCCAGGCGTCGCGGTCGCTGGCCGCCGCCAGCCTCGTAGGCGGCACCTCCTGACGACCGCCCGGGAAGGCGCCGTCCTAGCTGGCTGCCCGCCCCGGCACACCATCGCCGACATCGCCCGCACGCTCGTCCTGTCCGAGGGATCCGTCCGCAACTGCCGGGTGCTGGCGTCAGGTGCGGCGGGCCCCGGACCGCAGGCCGGCGGCCGCGGCCCCGACCGTCATCACCACCGCGGCGGCCAGCGACAGCCAGTAGCTCGTGCCGTAGGGCGCGAAGCCGGGCGACCTCCCAATGGCCGGTATGTACAGGGTGTAGCCGACCGAGGCGAGCGCGGCTACGGTCACCACGCCCATCCCGAAGCCGGTGCGTGCAGGCACCGTGACGGCAGTGCCGATCAGCACGAACGCGGCCAGCGCGGCGGGAATCCAGAAGTCCTTCGCGTACAGCGGTGATGCGATGTCCCCGTGGGTCGCCTCCCACAGGCTCTTCCAGCCCG
>DPMS01000743.1 GCA_003541285.1 Actinomycetota bacterium | reverse complement strand
GACGCCGTCGCCGGTCATGCCCACGATGTGGCCGCGGGCCTGCAGCAGCCGCACGATCTTGTACTTGTGCTCGGGGAACACCTGGGCGAACCCGTCCGCAGCCGCCACCCGTCCGGCCAGCTCGGCATCCCCGCCGTCGCCGGGGGCGGCAGCCAGGGTGGCGGCATCCAGGATCTGCTGGCCAAGACCGGTCTGCCGGGCGATCTCCCGCCCGATCGCCACCTGGTCCCCGGTGACCATCTTCACCGTCACTCCAAGCTCGCGGGCGGCGGTGATGGTGGCGGCCGAGTCCTCCCGCGGCGGGTCGGCCAGCGGCAGCACCCCCAGCAGCCGCCAGCCGCCGCCTGGGCCGGTGCGGGCCACCCCCAGTGACCGGTAGCCGCGTCCGGCGAACCCCTCGGCCACCGTGGTCATCTGCGCAACAGCGGGGTCACCAGCGCACAGTTGCGCGATCACCTGCGGGGCGCCTTTGCTGACAGTGAACGCGCCCTCACCGCCGCCAGACACGGTGGCCTCGGTCCGCTTGGTCACCGGGTCGAACGGGATGAACCCCGTGACCCGCTGCCCGTCCGGTGCGGGCGGGGCGGCGGCGAGAACGGCCAGGTCGATGGGGTCGCGGTCCTCCGCGCGGGAGGCGAGCGCCGCCGCGGCCAGCACGTCACCAGCAGCGGCGCCCGGCGCGGTCCACGGGGTAGCGACGGCGAGCCGGTTCTGGGTGAGCGTGCCGGTCTTATCCGAGCACAGCACATCGATGCCACCGAGTTCCTCCACCGCGGGCAGGTGGGACACGACGGCCTGCCGGCGGGCCAGGGCGCGGGCACCGACCGCCATGGTGACCGACAGCACCGCCGGCAGCGCCACCGGCACCGACGCGATCACGACCACCAGCGCGAACTCCACCATCTGCAGCGCCGGGTTCCCGCGCGCCACCGACACCACCAGCGTGAGCGTCACCAGGGCGACCGCAAGGACGATCAGGTAGTGGGCGATCCGCAGCACCGCCCGCTGGAAATGGCTGACAGTGCCCGCAGTCCCCACCAGCGCGGTGGTGCGGCCGAAGAAACTAGCCTCACCGGTCGCATACACCAGGGCGTCGGCCTCGCCGCGCACCACCACCGCACCCGAATACAGGACGTCGCCGGCGCCGTGGGTGACCGGCAGCGACTCCCCGGTCAGCGAGGACTGGTCAACCTGAAGCGAGACATCGCCGAGCAGCCGCGCGTCGGCCGGCGCCACATCCCCCAGCCGCACCCGGATCACATCACCCGGCACCAGCTCGCGGGCCGGCAGGGCCGTCCACACCCGGTCCCGCAGCACCCGTGCGGTGACTGCCAGCCGCTGCTTGAGCGCGGCGATCGCATTCGCTGCCTGATGCTCCTCGGCGAACGCCACCGCCACATTCATTCCCAGCAGCACCCCGATAACCGCCGCGTCAGTCCAGTGGCGCACTACCAGCGACAGGACCAGCGCAACCTCGATCATCCAGGGAATCGGCGCCCAGAAATAACCCAGCAGCACCAGCAGCGGGCTCGTGCGCTTTTCCGCGATCTCGTTCGGCCCGAACCGCTCCCGCCGCGATTGGACCTGCTCACTGGTCAGCCCCCCGGAAGACGCCTCCAGTTCGGCCAGCACGTCCGGCAGTGGCAGGCCCGCCAGTTCCGCCCCAGCACGCACGGGGCCTCACCCTCCTGCTGCGCCTGGCGCCAACGTGGTGCCCTGATACCCGGACCTCACGGCACGATCCGGTGCTCGGTACGGGTGGCGGGCGGGCGCTCCCCGGACATGGCTGCCAGCATCTCGTCAGCCACATCCCCGATCCGTCCCTCATGCACCGTGTCAGCGACGCATCCGTGCAGGTGACCTTCGACAATGTCCCGGCGCGCACGTGCGATCGCGCCCTCTACAGCCGATAGCTGGTGAAGTACGTCGATGCGGTAGCGGTCCGCCTCCAGCATGCGCAGCACCGCATCATGGTGACCGCGCGCGGTCCGCAACCGCTGCTGCGCGGCCCGTCTTCCCTGCCCGCCGGCCAGGCTGGGCACCAAGGCAGGCCGCCCCGCAGCACCCAGGCCGTCCGCAGGCTCGCCCGTCATCTCAGCCCTTCCCAATGCGACCGCGCCGCAGGCCACATCAGCCCCCTGGCTACAACGCCGCGTCTGTCCGGTCATCAGCGGCCTATCCTAGGACGGAAGCCATCCATTCGCTATCCGACCCACCCCATCCAGGGAGGGACAGAGCCTACCGGCCATGGCCCTCAGGACCAATGGCCCCGGCGTTGTGAGCAAGAGCATTCCCGGCCGTCACCGTGATAGCGGTTCCCGGCGCTCAGCACGGGCATTGCCCGCCCAGAGCATGCTGGCCGACGAAACGCTCCCGGGCAACGGGGCACGGTGTTGCGCGCAGCGGGCCACGCGGTCTAGCCTCTTCTTAATTAAGCATTCGCCTTAGGCGACTGACCAGCAGCGAGGACAGGTGGCCGTTGCCCGTGCCCGTGGTGGTGACACCCGCCGTCAGCTGATCAGGGCTGCTGTGGCCGTCATCGCTGAGGATGGGTGGGCAGCGGCCACGTCGAGGGTGGTAGCCGGCCGGGCGGGGGTCAATAACGCGCTGGTGCACTATCACTTCGGCTCGATCGACGCGTTGCGGCGGGCTGCGGTGTGGCATGCGATCGAGGCCGAACTGGCGGGCCCGATGGCTGCGATGATCGACGCGGACGACCTGCTGGAGGGCATCGTCGACGCGGTGGCGGGCCTGGCGGGAGAGGGTGCCGGTTCGCCCGGCAGCCGGGTGCTGGCTGAGGCGCTCGTGCAGAGCATGCGCGACAGCGAGATCCGCGACTGCCTAGCGCGAGCGCTGCACACCTTGCGTGAACTGCTCACCAGCCGGTTCACCCAGGAACTGGAAGCCGGGCGGGTGCGCCGTGACGCCGACCCGGCCACGCTGGCGGTCGTTGTTGCTGCGCTCATCGACGGTTTGGTGCTGCATGTTTTCGCTGATCCTGCGCTGGACGTCCGGTCACCCACCGCCGCACTGGCCAGGTTGCTGCGCCCGCCGGGTACCGGCGCGGATGAGACGGAGGGCTGAGGGCTGTGAGAAGACATGCCGGCCAGGTTGGGCGCGTCGCGGGCGTTGAGGCGGTACCGTCTCATGCGGTCGAACTGCGTAAGGCGGGCAAGTTCTACGGCTCGGGCCCGGCCAGGGTCCATGCCCTGCGCGAGGTGGACCTCACCGTCGAGACCGGCGAGTTCGTGGTGCTGCTCGGCCCGTCCGGGTCCGGCAAGACGACCCTGCTGAACCTGGTGGGCGGCATCGAGCCACCGACGTCCGGCGCGGTCGTCGTTGGCGGTCGTGACATCACTGGCCTGAGCGAGGACGCCCGCACCGCCTACCGCCGCGACACCGTGGGCTTCGTCTTCCAGCTCTTCAACCTGGTTCCCACACTCACCGCCATGGAGAACGTCCGGCTGGTCGCCGAACTCACCGGCCGCGGCGACCGTGAACACGCCCGCGCGGCGCTCGACGCGGTCGGCCTGGCCAGCCGTGCGAACCATTTCCCCGCCCAGTTGTCCGGCGGTGAGCAGCAGCGGGTCGCGATCGCCCGAGCAGTCGCCAAGAATCCCGCGCTGCTGCTGTGCGACGAGCCGACCGGTGCACTGGATCTGGAGACCGGCCGGGGCGTGCTGGAGGTATTGCAGGACCTCAACCGGCAGGGCCGCACCCTGCTGGTGGTCACCCACAACGCCGCGATCGCCACCATCGCCCACCGGGTCGTGCGGATGCGATCCGGCCAGATCTCGGAGGTCACCACAACACCGGCGCCGGGCGCGGCGGCGGAGGTGACCTGGTGAGCATGCTGACTGTCAAGCTCGGCCGGGATCTGGCCCGCCGCCCGGCCCAGCTGATCTGGGTGGCGATGCTGATCCTGGTCGGTGTCGCCCTCTACGGCGCCTCCTATGACGCCTACCGCAACCTGCAAGCCAGCTACCAGGCCATCTTCGACCGCTACCGATTCGCCGATCTCGCCGTGGATGGCGGCAACACCGCCGCCATCGCGCGGCAGGCGGCCCGCACACCCGGCGTCGCCGCCACCACCACCCGCACCGTCAGCGACGTGCCGCTGCGGATCCCAGGCGAGGTTCCCTTCGCCGGCCGCGTCGTCGGCCTGCCGGTGACCCGGCAGCCCGCAGTCGACCGGGTCGACGTCCTGAACGGCAGGTACCTGAACCAGGCCGTCCCAGCCGGGGTGCTCGCAGAGAAGCATCTCGCTCAGCATGCGGGGCTGCGCCCAGGCGCTGCGGTCGAGGTGTGGCAGCACGGGTCCTGGCGCCAGCTCACGGTCAGCGGCATCGTGTCCTCCCCTGAGTACCTGTGGCCCGCGCCCAGCCGGCAGGACATCCTGCCGGCTCCCGGCAGTTTCGGGGTGCTGTTCGTGCCCGAGCCGGTTGCCCGGCAGATTGCCGGCCCCGCGGCCGCGCCGAACCAGGTGCTCATCTACTACACCGCCGCGGGCCGCGGGCACGCGGCCCGCCTCGACGCCAGCCTTGGCCGCCTGGCCCGGCGGTACGGCGCGGCTGACAGCGTGACCCGCGCCGGCCAGCCCAGCAACGCCGCTCTCAGCGAGGACATCAAGGGATTCGCCGAACTCGCGCTGCTGTTCCCGATGCTGTTCCTGGGCGCCGCCGGGCTCGCCGCCTACATCGTCCTGACCCGCCGCGTCGCGGCGGATCGCACGATCATCGGGATGCTGCGGGCCGCCGGCTTCCGCAGGCGTACCGTGCTGCGCTACTACCTGTGGATCGGGCTGATCGCGGGACTGGCCGGAGCCGTGCCGGGGGTCATCGCCGGGATCGCGGCGGCGGGCGCGGTGACTCACCTGTACACCAAGGCGATCGGCCTCCCGCTGACCGTCGTCTCGGCGCGCGCCTCCACCGTGGCAGGCGGGCTCGCGTTCGGCTTGGTCACCGGAGCCCTCGCGGCCCTCGCGCCCGCCTTCTCCGCCGCCCGCGTCCCGCCCGCGGAGGCGATGCGCGGCCTGGTGCCCGCCACCCGCGGGGGCAGCGGCCTGCTCGCCCGCGCCGAGCGCGCGATACCTGCGGCCAGGCACGTTCCCCCAGGGGCCTGGCTGGTGCTGCNNCTCGTGGGGCATGCTCGACACCACCCGGGTCACCTTGTCCCACGAGTTCGGCCAGGTGCAGCGCGAGGACGCACAGCTCACGCTCGCCCAGCCGGCCAGCGGGCCCTTCCTGGCAAGCCTTGCCCGCCTGCCCGGCGTCGCAGC
>DPMS01000744.1 GCA_003541285.1 Actinomycetota bacterium | reverse complement strand
TCTTACCATCACCTTTAGGCGGTTGCTGGCCGGGCCTCCAGAAGCGGTGCGGGCAGCTTGCCGCGGCAGGATGAGGGACCGACGAGTGAGGGAAGCGCTGGCATGAGGGTTGTGATCGCTGGTGGTGGGATCGGCGGGCTCTCGCTGGCCCTGTCATTGCATGCGGCCGGGATCGACGGCGTCGAGGTGTTCGAGGCAGCCCCGGCGATCGAGGAACTCGGGGTCGGTATCAACGTGCTTCCCCACGCCGTGCGCGAGCTGAGCGAACTCGGCCTGGCCGATGACCTGTCGGCGCAAGGGCTGGCGACGGGCGAGTTCGTCATGTTCAACAAGCATGGGCAACGGATCTGGGGTGAGCCCAGGGGACTCGCCGCCGGCTATCGGTGGCCGCAGTACTCGATCCACCGTGGGCGCCTGCTCGGCGTCTTGCATCGCGCGTTCGCCGAACGGCTGGGCGAGACCAGATTGCGCACCGGCCACCGGGTCGTGAACGTCACGCAGAACGATCGTTCGGTGTGTGCGCATGTCGCCGGAGGCACGCGGGTGGAGGGCGATGTGCTGGTCGGGGCTGACGGAGTCCACTCTTCCGTCCGCGCCCAGTTGCACCCCGGTGAGGGTGCTCCGCTCTGGAACGGGATCACGATGTGGCGCGCCGTCGCACAGGGCGTGCCGTGCCTGACCGGCTCGTCGATGGTGATCATCGGCTACTTCGGGAAACGGGCCGTCGTATACCCGATCACCAGGCCGGATCGTGACGGCCGGGCGCTGATCAACATCGTTCTGGAAGCCACCACCGGCGCCGGCCGGCCAATGCCCCGGCAGGACTGGGACCACGTCGTTGACCCGGCACAGATCCGTGCCGTGTTCGCCACGATGCGCTTCGACTGGATCGACATCGGCGAACTCATCGACGCCGCACCGCGCTGGTGGCAGTACCCGATGGTCGACCGGGACCCCTTGCCGAGGTGGGGGTCCGGCCGGGTCACGCTGCTGGGCGATGCCGCCCACTCGATGTACCCGGTCGGAGCGAACGGAGCCTCACAGGCGGTTATCGACGCCCGGGTGCTGGCCCGGGCATTGGCACTCGCGCCCACTGCCCAGTCGGCGCTCGATGATTACGAGACGGCACGCCGGCCGGCGACGGCGGCCGTCGTCCTGGCGAATCGTGGCGTCGGCGCCGAGCAGTGCATGGAACTGGCCGAAGCCCGCGCCCCCGGCGGGTTCGACCGGATCGACGACGTGTTCGCACCCGGCGAACTCCAAGAGCTTTCGAGTCGCTACAAACGAACTGCCGGGTTCGACCCAGCCCTGTTGAACGACCGGGCCTCGCTCAGCGTCGACTCCTGACCCAGCTCGCGCACCCGCGGAAGGCGTGTGCGTCAGCGGGAAGAGCAGTCTCGTCAGGAGGTAGGCGGGGCCGCCACTGATCGCGTTAAGACCCGAGATGATGAGCGCGTCGTGGCGGCCCGCGCTGATCGCGGCCGCCAGGGTGGCCATTGCGGGGCTGCACCCACCGCCAATGCTCGGGTCGTCCTCGTCGGCGTAGACCGACGGCGCTTGCCAGCCGCGCTGACGAGTGGCCTCGGCAATGGCGTGCTGTCGCATGGCCAACGCGCCTGCGCCGGATTTTGGGGTGACGCAGATGTATGCGGCTGGGTGCCTGGGGGCCGTCACGACGGGCTCCTGCACGAGAACCGGAATTGCAGCCGCGCGCGTAGCGGCTGTTGCCGCCCCGCCAAGCCGCGGAGGGCGGCAACAGCCGCTAACCCGTGCAGGGGCCCAGCGAGCCACCATGGCCGCTGGGCCGGAAACAGCCTCAGCACGGTGACCCCCCTCTCACTGGCCTGCGTTAAGGCAGACGTTAGGGAGCTTCGCACACTGCCGCAATCGGGAGAACTCCCCAGTTGCGAGAACCGGTGGTAACCGGCGCGGCAGCTGGTTTCGTGCGCCAGGGTGAGTCCGTCAGGTCGATGAAGATCTAATCTGAGCTGACAAGTCCGTGCTCTAGCGCGAACAACGTCGCACCAGCGCGGGTGGACACGCCAACCTTGCCATACAGGCTCTGGATGTGGTGGTCGCAGGTCTTCGGGGAGATCCCCAGCTGGCGGGCGACCTGCTTGGTGGCCAGTCCGCGGGCTAGCAGGCCAAGCACCTCGCACTCGCGCTCAGAGAGCCCAGCAGGCCGGCGCAATGGCCGGCGCGGCTGCCCCGCCGCGATCAGCACGGCGTTCACCGCTTCCGGTGCGAACCTGCCCGCATCGGCGTCCCGGCACAGTGCGTCCGCCGCGGCCATCGGTGACAGCGCCCGCCGGTGCGCCCGCGGCTCCCGCATGGCCTGGTAGCAGTCCGCCGCCGCCAGCAGCCAGGCGGTCAGTGGCAGGTCGCCAGCCCGGCTACCCCGGTGGTAGCCGGACCCGTCGCAACGCTCACCATGCGAGCCAGCCAGACGGGCCAGCGGGCGCAACCCGGCAGCGGCGTCGAGCACTCGCTCGCTGTGGTAGGCATGCAGCCGCATCTGCTCGCGCTCGTCGCGATTCAGCGGACCCGGCTTGGCCCACACGTTGACTGGCACCGCGACGCGGCCGATGTCGTGCACCAGCGCCGCCCGGCGGAGCAGCAGCACGTCCGCGGCGGTTAGGCCGGCCTGGGCGGCGGACTGTTCGGCAAGCTCAGCAACGCCGCGGGAGTGCCCGACCGTCCACATGCTCTTAAGGTCGGCGAAGTCCGCGATCGCCGACAGGCAGGCATCCAGCCGTTCCTCGCCCACCACCGGCTGGGGGCCGGGCTCAGCGAGCAGCGCATCCTCCCAGATGGACGGCGCGTCCAGACCCTCATACGCGTGCTCACCGAGTCCGAGGAGTGCGCTCACAGCCGCCGGGTCTAGTCCCGACCCGGCGCGCCCGGCAAGGATGCGGCTTGCGAGCTCTGTGCCACCGTGCTGCCAGGCCACGTCCGCGTCCTGGGCCACCTGCATGATCCGCACCGCCAGCGGGATCTGGTCGCCGCGCAGCTCTCCTGGCATGCCCTTGCCGTCCCAGCGCTCCCACAGATGCCGCAGTGCAAGCTGGATCTGTTCAGAGAAACCCATCCGCGCGCCCAGCACCCGGGCGACATCGCAATGGCTGGCAGCCCACCTGCGGAACTCCGCCACCCCGCCAAACGCCGACCTGGTCACCGCCGCCGCTCGCGCAAGCCGCGCACGCTCTGGATGGGCAACCCGGGCAGCCGTGGCAACCAGATCCAGCCGGGTCCCGAAAGCCACCGCGATCATCTGCGGCCGCGCTGAAAGCTCGTCGCCGAAGAACCGCGCATCGATCTCGCTCTCGGCCGTGCACCCGGCGAAATGCAGCATGCCCGTGTAGAAGACGGTCACCTGATCGTCTTCTGACAGATCCAGCGCCTGGGCAATCCGCACCGCCAGAACCGCGGTGCGCAGCCCATGCTCCAGTTGCTGACCCATCGCCAGGTCAGTTGCCAGCGACAACACCCCGGTGGCTTCAGCCAGCCGTAACGGCCGGGAGAGCGCAGTCATCCGCACCTGTCCCAGGGGCTCGACGGCCCGATGTGGCCTGCGGGGAACGCATTCTCAGCACATCGGCCGTGACCCCTGCGTATCAAGTCTTGCACCGAGAGAGATCATTGGGGGCACGCTGGCCCAGCTGGCTGTCCGCCCCGGGTGGTCCCCCAGGTGCCGGGCAGGAGGCAGGAGCCGGGGGCGGCCCGGGCTTGGGTGCTGGGCCGATCACCGCTAGAACAGCAGCTAGCAGCTATGAGTGACGTACTCCCCCGCCGACGTCCGTGCCGCCGTCACCGGCGAGTGGATCGGGGTGCTCACTCGGGGACGAAACGGCGGCTGGAGTCACGGGCGCCGAGGAGGGTGACGGCCACGATCCCGGCGGCGAATACGCCGTACGCGCACAGCGCCCCGAAGAGGTCGTGCGGGGGCCGGGCAGGCCAGATCCAAGGCGTGGTCCAGCCCGCGGCCAGCACGCTCTCGGTGACCAGCAGGTAGGCCATCGGGCCGACCCAGCCGAACGCGCCGCCCAGCGCGGCCGCGGACAGCAGGCCGGTCCCGGCCAGGCCGGCGAGGTTGCGGAGCATGGCCGGGGTGCCGCCCGGCAGGTACCCGCCGGTAGCCCCGGCCGCCAGCGCGCCGGCCGCCAGCGCGCTGAGCAGCAGGGCCGCGCCCAGCCGCAGGTAGGGGAGCCAGCGGCCGGTGGCGCGTTCAGGCTCCCCGAACGGGCCGTACGTGGTGACCGCGATGACCGCCGCGGCCCCGGTCTCGATTGCCAGCGGCAGCAGTTGCTGCACGGCGGGGCCGCCAGCGATGTTCCAGTGCCAGTGCAGCGTGGCCCACAGCAGGCCACCGAGCGCCGTCAGCAACCCGAGGGCGGCCGGGGCCCGGCGGCTGACCAGGTACAGCCACGCCAGGCGCACCCCGGCGATGGCGGGCCGGGCCGCCGCCTGGGCCGGGACGGCGCCCGGCGGCGGCCGGTGGACTCCGGCGGCGGTCATGGCAGTTGCGCCAGGGTGAGGTGACCTGCCCGCAGCGCGGCCAGGTGGGAGGCGAGCCAGGCGTGCCGGGTGGCGGCCGGCAGCGCGGCGAACCGCCGGGCCGCGGCATAGACCGGCCCGGTCGCCGGCCCCGGCCCGTTTGACCCGCGTACCTGCCCGTTCCCGGTTGCCAGCGCCCACGACGCTTGCATGCCGTAAGCGTCCAGCACCCTGGGCTGCGCGGCGAACGGTATGCCGGCGCCTTGCAGCAGGGCCGCCTGCACCGCCTGCTGCGCCGGGGTGCCGGCGCCGTTTCCGGCGCCCACGAACGCGTGCACGGACAGCAGCCGTAGCTGGGCGGCGAACTGTGCCGCGGTCACCGGGCCATCACAAAAGCCACACGGGCCCGGCAGGTTGAGCGTGCCGAGCGGCATACGGAGGACCGGCGGGCGGCCGCTGATCGTCACCGCCTGGCCGGCCCCGCCCTCGGCGCTCGAGTAGGCCCCGGCTACCTGGGTGGTGCGGGCCGGCGCGCCGGGCAGGCCGGCCACCTCGGCGAGCACCGGCGCCAGCGCGGCGTTCACGTCTGGCAGCCATCGGCGGTAGGCCGGGTTCAGGCACACCGGGACCCCGGCGGCGCGGCCGCAGGCGGGAGTGTAGGTGATCGGCGCGTCGTTCGCGGCGTCGTGCAGGGCGGGGATGACCATGCCGTGCGCTGACAGCCGGGCGTTGCTGGCCAGCCCGGCGGCGGTCCCCGCCGACGCCACAGCGGCGAGCGTGACGACAGCGGCGGCGCGGCGCAGCCACGGGCCGCCGGCCCGGGCGGGCAGGCCGGTCAGGCCCAGTGCCGCGACGGCGATCCCGGCCAGGAACATGATCCGGGCGATCGGCAGGTCCGGCAGCCAGGGGTAGAAGATCCCGGAGTCGGTCTGGTCGAAGTTGCCGTTGGAGTTGGTCGGCAGGATCAGCGCCCACCCGCTGGGAGATCTGAACCCGGTCTGCGACGACATCGCCATCGCCAGGAACCCGCCGAACGCGGCCACCGGCGCGGCGAACCGGCTCGGCCACCAGGCCCCGACGGCGAACCCGGCGGCGCTGAACGCGGTCACCGCCGTGGCGCCGACGGCGACCCACCACCATGGGGGCGTGCCGCCGACGCCCTGGTGGGCGTACACCGCGAACATGACGCCCACGAAGACCAGGTAGGCGGCCACCGCCCAGATCGCGGTCGCGGCCCAGGTGGCGAGCTGGGCCGCCCAGCGCGGCCGGGCGGTCGCGGTCACCAGGTCAGCCAGGCCGCGGCGGCCGTCCCGCGATCCCATCCAGGCGGCCACGCCGGCCACGAACGGCCCGAAGTCGATGATCGTGTGCCCCTGGCCCATGTTCCAGAACGTACGCAGCACATACAGCTGCGCCGTGCCGGTGCTGGGCCGGTAGGAGTCGAACCAGAACAGCGCGGCAATCAGCGGCAGGATCCATGGCATCGCGTTTCGGCGCAACTCGATCAGCAGCAGCCGCGCGGCGCCCCGCGGGATCGCGCTGGTGGCGCGCGGTGTCCGGTGCCGCACTGGGGCGGCGGCCGCGGCGCTCATCACGCCGCCGCCGTGGCGGCCCGGGCCGTCGTGAGCACCGCGCTGTAGCCGCGCTCCAGCGGCGCGTCGCCCGCCGCGCCGGTGCCCTCGCCCCGGGCGGCCAGCTCGTCCGGCGTGCCCTGGAACACGATCTTCCCGGCGTCCATCAGCGCGACCTCGGTGCAGGCGGCGCCGACGTCCTCGACCAGGTGGGTGGAGACGATCACGGTGGCCCGCTCGCCGAGGTCGCGCAGCAGGGCGCGGAACGCCACCCGCTGCTCGGGGTCAAGCCCGGCGGTCGGCTCGTCCAGCAGCAGCAGTTCGGGCTCGTTGACGATCGCCTGCGCGATCCCGGCCCGGCGCAGCATGCCGCCGGACAGGGTGCGCAGTTTCGCTCTGGCCCTGCCGCCGAGGCCGACGTGCTCGATCGCGGTGGCCACCGCCTGCGGCACCCGGCCCGGCGGCATCTCCTTCAGCAGCGCGAAGTACTCGACGAACTCGGCGACGGTGAATCCCGGGTAGTAGCCCAGGTTCTGCGGCAGGTAACCGAGCCGGCGCCGGATCTCCCGCCGCGGCCCGTATCCGCCGGGGTCGCGGCCGAGCAGCCGCACGCGGCCGGAATTCGGCGGGATCACCGTGGCCATCATCCGCAGCAGCGTGGTCTTGCCCGCGCCGTTCGGGCCCAGCAGCCCGAACACCCCGGGACCGGTCTGCAGGGTCACCCCCGCCACCGCCTGGGTGCGGCCGAACCGCCTGGTCACATCGCTGATCTCAACGTTCATGACGTTCCTTTCGGAATACCGGTGGCAAACCACGCGATGGCGCCGCAGGCGGCGGCGGCCGCCAGGTAGGGCACGACCAGCGCGGAGCTGGCGACTGCCGTGGTGACCACGCCGGAAGCCGAGTGCACCGACAGCACCGTGATCGCCCAGGCGGCCAGGCCCGCTGCGGCACCGGCGTTCGCCGAGCGGGTGACCGTCGCCGCCGCAAGCGCCAGCGCGGACACCGCGGTCATCGGGACCAGCCAGCCGAAGGTGACCGCGGCCGCGGTCCCCGACGCCGCCGACGCGGCCAGCCCCAGGGCCGCGTTCAGCGCGAACACGGCCAGCACCCGGGCCAGCAGCACCATCCGGTCGCTGACCGCCATGCTCTGCGACAGTTCCCAGGCCGGGTCGATTCCCGGCCCGTAGGCGTAGGCGATGCCCGCGGCAGCGACCGCGGGCGCGAACAAGGCCACGAACGGCGTGCCGGTCCCCAGCGTGGCGAACATCCCGGCCGCCAGCACGACCGCGCTGGCGATGACCCAGCCGGGCAGCAGCGACGGCGTGGTCACCAGCGCCCGCGCCAGGCCCGGCGAGCGCAGCGCCCGCCCGGCCAGCCGCTCCACCAGTCCCGGGCGGCGGCGCCAGACCTCTGCGGCCACCCCCAGCCACACCCGGTGCAGATCGACGTCACGCGGGCACCGGTCCTGGCCCAGTCCCGGCAGGTCATCGCGGTCACCAGTCATCTCATGGCTGAAGGTCATCGTCCGCCTCCGTCCCGCACCGGCTGCCGCAGCACCGCGCGCATGAGCTGCCGGACCCGGTGAGCGCGGCTTTTCACCGTGCCCTCGGGAACGCCCATCAGCCCGGCCACCTCGGTGACCGTCCGGTCCTCCACGTACATCAGCCGCCAGACCTCCTGCGTCGTGCTGCCCTCCGGGCCGAGCGCCCTGACCGCCTCGGCGAGCTCAGCCCGGGACACGGCGGCCTCCGCCGGATCACCCGCGTGCTGGCCGCCCTGGCCGACCAGGGCGGCCAGTGGCAATCCGTCCGGGCCGCGGCGGCGCAGCCACAGCGCCGCCTGCCGCCGGGTGATCCCCCACAGCCAGCCGCCTGGCGAGCCCTCGGGCCGGTAGCCGCACGCCCCCCGCCAGACCGCCAGGAAGCTCTCCTGTAGCACGTCCTCCACCTCGGCCGCAGGCAGCATGGGGCGCAGCCGGGCTGCCAGCCACGGCGCGTGCCGTGCGAACAACTCCCGCAGCGCGGTATCGTCGCCGCCCGCCATCGCGGCGATCAGCTCATCGTCGTCCATCGCTTCTCTATTGCGTTCCGGCGGCAACAGGTTCACCGACGCAGGAAATTACGGCAACACCATGAAAGGTTCCCGTCTTCAGGCCTGGAATCGGCACTTCCAGGGTCTCCGGCACCCGCGCCTGCGAGCCCGGTTCGATGCCGGACACAGCCATGCTGTCGCGGCCTTCCGGGCTGGTGACGCGGCCGGTCCTGCTGGTGATACTGGTTTAGTGGCCAGGCACCGGCGTCCGCAGGCGGGCGAGGTGCCGTTGCCGGGCGGGCGGATGACCAGCGGGATCGTCCGGCGCGGTGATCAAGTGCTGCGCCCGATGGGACCGTGGTCGCCCGCGGTGCACGAGTACCTGCGCCACCTGCAAGCCGCCCGGTTCGAGGGCGCTCCGCGGGTGATGGGGATCGAGGACGGCCGGGAAGTGCTCACCTTTATCGACGGCGACGTGGCCGCCGACCCGTCCTGGCAGCCTGGGCATGGCCACCGGCTCCCGCCCTATGCCAGGACCGGCCATGCCCTGCGCGGCGCGGCCGAGCTGATCCGCCAGCTCCACACCGCCGCCGCAGGATTCCGGCCGGCCATCACCTGCTACCGCTTCCACCCGCACCCGCCACAGCCCGGCGAAATCGTCTGCCACGGCGACCTCGGCCCGTGGAACACCGTCTACCAGCACGGGACACCGGTCGCCTTCATTGACTGGGACGCCGCCCAGCCCGCCTGGCCACTGGCCGACCTCGCCGCCGCAGCCTGGACGTTCGTGCCGCTCGCACCACCCCGGCAACTCGCCGAGGCAGGATTCGACCCACTCCCAGACCTGGCGGCACGGCTGCGCCTGTTCCTCGACTCCTACGGGCTCACCGACCGCACGGCGATCCTGCCAGCGCTCCAGCGCTGCAAACTCAATGAGCCCGAACCACTGCGCTGACTCCAGGGCGTCTGGCCAGATCTGGCCCGAGCACTGTGACCCGGACCCCGCCACGACACGCAGCCCTGGCCCAGCACGAGAGTACCGGCGTCACCTGCGCGGGGCCTGAACCACCCCGAGAACGATCTGGTGGCTCAGGTCTGACAGCGGGAACCCGCAGATGGCTCAGGCTTGCTGACAATGGCAATCAGATTCGTTGGCAGAGGACACCCCGGCCACCGCCCGGTCCCCCCTTTCTGCCTGTCCCACCGGCCTTTACTGCTTGTCTTTGGCCTGCTCGATCCTGCATCATCTTGACTATCTGATTTAACTCACACGTCCGCATTACGAATGATCATGGTGAGTTCCGCCGGGGCTGGCGGGCCTGCCGGGTGCGGGGAGGAGGGGCAGGGGTGGCCGGGATCATCACGATTTCCAAGGGCCACGACGCCTCCTACCCGTGGAAGCAGATCGGCACCTCGGAACGGAGCCACGACCGCGCCGGCACCGCGGGTGCCGGGTATTACCTGTCCCCAGCGGAGCGTGGCGGGGAGCCGCCGGGGATCTGGACCGGTAAGGGCGTGGCCGAGCTGGGCTTACGGCCCGGCGGCGTAGTGGACCGGGCAGTGTTCGAGCCGCTGTACGGCCAGCACCTCGACCCGCGTGACCCGGCCGGCCAGGCCCGGCTGGGCCGGGCTCCGGGCAGGTACCGCCCGGCGGAGGAGATCT
>DPMS01000571.1 GCA_003541285.1 Actinomycetota bacterium | reverse complement strand
GATGGATGAGCCGTCCGAGGGGCTCGCGCCGGTCATCGTCGAGCGGATCAGCGAGGTCGTGGCGGACCTACGGCGTGGCGGGCTGGGGATCTTCCTGGTCGAGCAGAACTACGGCCTGGCCGTCGACGCGGCGGACGTCATCTACATCCTGTCCAAGGGCCAGGTGGTCTGGCGGGGGACGGCTGCTGAGCTTGATGACNNGGCATCTACTACCTGCCCGCCGGTGCGCGATCCGCGGCACTGCTGATGCATGGCAACGGCGGCAACTTCTACACCGGGCCGTGCCGCTTCCTCCCGCCGCACCTGACGCCGATGGGCCTGGCCTGCCTGAGCTATAACCGCCGTGGCCATGACACGGTGGCCTGCCGGACCCGCGAGCCGGAGGGTAACGCCTTCCAGACAACCCAGCAGGCCTTCGAGGACAACGAGAGTGCCAGGGACTTCCTCGCGAAACGGGGGTTCACCAGCCCGGTCGTCATCGGCCACAGCAACGGCGGGCTGCTCGCCGCCGCTCACGTCGCACAGCATCCGGACACGCCCGCGCTGGTCCTGCTCTCCGCGCACTGCGGTGGCCGCGAGATGCTGGAGCGGGCATCCCACCTGGGCCTGCTCGGCCGTGGGGACCTCGCCCAATTGTCGGCGCAGGCACGGGCTCTCGTCGCGGCGGGCCGCGCTGGGGAGCTTATGCTGATGCCCGGCTGGTGGTATGTCACCACCGCGGGCTCCTTCGCCGACATGGAGGACAACCTGCCGCGCCTGCTCGATCTCGCGCCGGCGATCCGCTGCCCTGTGCTCTTCCTGCGCGGCGAGCAGGAAGACCGGGATCTTTATCCAGCAGAACGATTCGCTGACGCGGCCGGGACCTCCGCCGAAGTCCGGATCGTGCCGGGTGCCGACCACTTCTACACCGGCGCCGAGGCCTGGGTGGGGCGAGAGGTCGCCCGGTGGCTGGCCGGCCTCGCCGGCCCGCCGGACCACATGGGGCAGAGCCGGCCTGCCGGCTTGCAATGATTTGCTGCGAAGTTATTGGAAACATCATTGGGTACTGCCGATGAGGATGCTCCCGAAGTGGGCAGCGGCGGGCCAGGCCGGCGGGCTGCCATCCGAGAAAGGGCGCCGATGGGAAAGCCGTTCCACACCGCTCATCGCTGGGACCGTGAGTGGCAGGACGACGTGGACGTGCTGTCGCTGCGCGGTGGCGTCCAGGTCAAGGTGTTCTACTCTGACCCGGAGACCGGCGTTGCCGACATGCTCATCAAGTTCCCGCCGGGCTATGTCGAGCCCGAGCACGCGCACGAGAGCAGCCATTCGATCGTGGTGCTGGAAGGCGTCCAGATCGTGAACGGGGTGCACCTGCATCCGGGGGATTACGTCTGGGCGGAAGGGCCGGAGCCACACGGCCCTTACGAGTATCCGGAGGGCTGCGTCGTGTTCGCCTCGTTCCGTGGCCTCTCCTCGCGGCACCGTTACCACGGCTCCCCGGCCGGGGAGATCTAACCCGCCCAGGCGCCCCTGGTCGGACGGCGTTCTGGGGGCTGAAGTCTGTGCCGGGCCCGGGTGGTGGGGGCTCACCCGGGCCAGGGGACCGTGCCCGCCGCCAGCGCGCCATGGTGGCACAGGCCTCGTCGTTGTCGGAGGTGTCACCCGGGACGCCGGCCGCCTGCCGGATCTGCTGCCATCGGCCTGACGGGTCAGTAACTCGGCGGGCTGACGGCGGTCTTGGCGAAGATGGGCTGCCATTCCGACTGTGAGAGCGTGCCCCACGGCGGGACGTTCGGGAATGTTGTGATTGGAACATTCCGCATCGTGCCACCCACGTTCTCGACCTTGCAGATGTACTCGTTCTGGACCGGCGACCAGGTGGCCTGGTTCAGCGACACCGGTCCGCGTGGCGCGGTGATCTTCACCGCACGCATCGCGTCGGACAGCGCCTTCTCGCTCGTGACGTTGCCGTTCAGCGACTTCAGGGCGGTGACCAGGATCTGTGCCTTGGTATATCCCGCCTCGGAATAGTACGAGGGGTAGACACCGTAAGCGGCGTGGTAAGCGTTCGCGAACTGCTGGTTGACCGCCGACGGGTTGCCGTCGCAGTACTGAGCGTCGGTGTAGATGCCGAGCGCGGCCGGGGCATTTTCCGCGGGCAGGGCTGCCTGGTCGGTCAGGGTGGTGATCCCCATCAGCGGGATCTTCTTCTTCAGTCCGAACGAGGCGTAGGAGTTGACGAAGCTGGCCGCCTGCGAGCCGGACAGCACGACGAACACCGCCTGGGTGCTGGACGGGATGGCGGAGACGTAGGACGACATGTCCACGCTGTTGCTCGGCACCCAGATCATCTTGTCGATCTTGCCGCCGAGCTTGGTGAACTGTGACGCGAAGCCGCCGATGCCCTGCCAGCCGAACGAGATGCCGAGCCCGACGGTGGTGACATGCCGCCAGTGCATGGTGTTGTACGCCCAGCCGGCGCCGACCGTCGTCGGCGCGAAGCCGTCCCAGCCCGAGGTGAACCCTCTGCCGTACCTGGTGTAGGCCTGTGACTGCAGTGGGCTTGCCAGGTAGAGGTCGTCCTCGGGGATGCCCTGGCCGAGCACGTACGGTGCGACCACCGCGATGGCGCTGGAAATGAGCGGGCCCTCCACCACCTGGACATGGTCGGAGGTGACCAGCTGCCTGGCGTCAGACAGGCTCACCGACGGGTCACCCTGGTCATTGGCGTAGGTCACCTGGATCGGGTGCCCGTTGACCGAGGTCCCGAAATGCTGGAGCCCGAGCTTGAACCCGTTCTGCTCGCTGACCCCGTTCTTGGTGAAGATGCCGGTCAGCGGCAGCAGGTACCCCACCTTGACCGGGGAGTGCGGGGAGGCGCCGGTGCTGCTGGAGCCACTGCTGCCGCAAGCGACGGCCAGCGCCGAACAGGCGATCAGTGCGACGGTGACGAGGCTGCGCCGGCGGTTCCTGCCCAGGCCCACCCGTACCACCCGTGCCGCCCGGCCCACCCGGCCCACCCGTGCTATACGGC
>DPMS01000674.1 GCA_003541285.1 Actinomycetota bacterium | reverse complement strand
ATGATCTTGTGAATAACCCTCGACAACTGCCCCATAGGCCGACAGCACCCGCATAGCTGTGATGACATGACACGGCGGGAATCGTCATGAATGGCTGTAACTGGATGGCTGGGCATCTGGGGCCGACTGCGGGAGAGATGGTTCATCCACCCGGTCGGCCGCTGGCCGCGGCGGGCCAGGGCGGCGGGTGACCGGCTACCTCGGTCGCTCCCAGGCCCTGGCGGTCGCTGGCCGCTGCGGCGAGCTGGTCGCTGCGATCGCTGAACACGCGGGTGGCGGCCGAGTCCAGCAGGGCGAGTTCCGCGTCGACCGGGGGGCGCCTGAACTCGGGGACGGATTCGCGCAGGTCATCTAGCAGCGCCCGGAGGCGGCGCATGACCTGGACTGATCCCTCCCCATAGTGACGTGTCTCGTCGATGGCCAGGCTCAGGAAGTCCTCCCAGGAGGGGGCCCGGTAGCGGAACCTGACCAGGCCGCTGGCATCTCTGCCGACGCCAGGCGTCAGATGGCGGCCTCCGACTTGCCGCAGGAGCAGCTCGATCTGATCCAGCGCTTGCGTGGATGTGGTCGGATCGTTCACGCCGGGTGATAGCGCCCTGGCCGATATGTCGGCTAGCAGGCGGAACGCGAACGCCGGGTCCTGCCGCATGGTCCTCTCATCACCGGTCGCCACTGTTCCGCGCAGCCACTTATCGTCGATCACGTGCCGGCCGTCCCCGCGGACCCGGAACAACGCCGAGCCCTCGGCAATCAGGTCCCCGAACCGGGGCACCAGCTCGATCACCGCGCCGGCTCCGCGGGCGCGCTCAGCAAGGTTCCTGGAGTCGACGCTCTGCACAATGCCGGGCCTGCCGTTGTAGGTGACGGTCCGCATAGGCCCGGGGAGCCCCGGGCTGTCAGCTTCTTCGTCGTCCCCCCCTGCAGCGGGGTCCGGGTAGACGCGGTCAACGACCCGTCGCGCGTCGCGCCCGAGTTCGCCAACCACGGCCGCGACCCGCAGTCCCTGGGTCGTGCGGGTGATCAGCCGCAGGAACATGAGCATGCTCACGAGCAGGAGGATCAGCGCGACCGAGACCGAGTTGTTGGGCACGAAGGCATTGTTCGAACCGGTGCCGACAACCCGCAGGACCGTCAGCGCATAGATAAAGGTCGCCATGAAGATCCCAAGCGCGGTTTTGGTGCTCGGATCGCGGAGAAAGCGCCTCAGCATCCGCGGCGAGAATTGGCTCGAGCCGAACTGGACCGCGAGCAACAGGATCGAGAAGACGAAGCCGGTGAACGTGATCATGCCACCGGCGATGGCACCCAGCACCCCGCGGGCCGCATCGGAGCCAAATGCGATCCCGATCGTGGTCTTGGTGTGCTCGTCGACAGTCGGGAGGGCGAGCCCGGCCGCGACCGCCAGAGCGACACACAGGAAGGGCACGATCCACAGGCTGTTGCGCACGTACTCGTAGATGCGCCAGCGCGTCCGCCACGAAATCAGCCGCACAACCCCATGCCGCATCACCACCCCCTTGCTCCTGCCTGGCCCGATCACCGGATCGGACCCGTTACACTCCGCCACCAGCCCACCTGCATGTGCAATCACGCCGAATCCCGCAGTCCTACCGGCACCAACGCCCGGCAACCAGTCCCTGCTGTTGGGGCCACTGCTCAAGTAGTAACTATGACAGGGCACAGAACGGCAAAGGATCACCCTTGCTGGGTGACACATGGGATCACTTTCAGGCGGGCTTCACCTTCGGCCATGCTGGTGATTGCTGGTTCACGGGCCGCTAAGGCGGATATCGGGCTGGATCCCGGCGTGGCCCTGGTTACGGGGCGGCTCTCCCCCTGGGGCCTTCGCAGCGCCGCGAGCCCGGCAAGCACCGGGTTCCCAAGCGCGGCTATTGCACATAGAGCGCGCCGCGATCGTGGATGTACGCCGGGAACCTGCCGGGGGTGGCCGGACAGGAAAGCGTGTGGAACTGAGTCCGCGGGCCGGCGTGCGGCCCAGGGATCCCGATGCCTTCGGCGTGCTCTACGACCAGTGCGCCCGCGCGGCGTACAGCCATGCGTTCCGGCTGACGGGTGTCAACTGGTCGGCTGCGGGGGAAGTGGTCCGCTTTCACTGACCTTCCTTTAAGCCTGGCGCCTGCGGGGAAGGGCCGAGCCGGATGGCGGGTCGCTGCGGCCCTGGCTGCTGGGCATCGCCAGCAATGTGACCCGCAACGTGTCCCGGGCGGCCGGCCAGGGTGGGGACGGTGCGCTCGCGGCTGTCGCGGGCGCGGACGAAGCTGCGGAAGCTCCTCGGGGAACCGGAACCGGGACCCGGGCGGCGGCCGGAACCCGGGGGCGGTCGCGAACAGGTCACAGTAATGGTGACCGCGAGAACACGGCAGCGTTCACTACCGTCGGCGACCTGCTGCGCGAGTCGACCGCCCCGGGTCAGCGCCGCGCTGTACCGGGCGGCGGCGCTGCAAGCGTCCAGGATCGCCTGAACCTCGGTGACCGACAGCACCCGCGGGAGCTTCCCCGGCGCCTTCGGCCCGATCGTGCGCCGCGGTTGCGGCTGGCCCTTGCTGATGTGGTGCAGGAACGGCTTGATCGCCGGGAGTTCAGCGGGACTGAAGGTTCCTCACGATGAACTCACGGTGTTAGCGACCGCCAGGGACGGAATCGCGGCGGGTTTGTTCAGCCGGGTTCTCGCCGAGAAGAGGCCTTCGCCATCGTTCTCGCCGAGCAGGAACGTGAAACGGGCGAGGTCGTCGCGGAGCGATTCGATGTCGTAGGCATCGCAGCCGACGAAGCGGGTCAGGGACTCGTCAACCGGGCAGTGACGCGGACAGGCGGCCAGCCAGTCGTCCAGGAACTGAAGGAGCTGGCCGAGTTCTGCGACGTCGTCCGGGCTGATGTTCACGGGTGCTGCCCGGCAGCGTGACGGATCGCGATGGTAACCAGGTCCAGATTGCGCTGGTCGAGGCCGGGGATGACGTCGCGGAGGCTAACGGGGTGGCCGGCGGCGAGGCTGGCCGCGATGCGGACGATGCGCTGCTCGCCGCCGGATGCTGGCAGGCGGTCGCCGTCGAGGGCGATGATGACGGCGTCCCAGTCGATCCAGGCCATCGGGGTCCCGTCGCTGGTGCATGCCGCGGTCTCGACGTGACAGGTGAAGTCGTCGCGGTGGAGGAAGGTGCCGTGGCTGATGATCAGCCCGGTCCCGGCCTCGTCAGGGCGGATGCCCGCCGCTGCGGCGCGCAGAGGGCTGATGAGCTGGGTAGTCAACGCTCGTATCCTCCGTCGTTGTCCTGGGCGGCTGCCTCCTGGCCGGGCGGACCGGCCAGGAGGTCGCAGGCGATGAGCGCGTACCTGCTGGCGGTGGTCTGAGAGATTCCGAACACCATGGCCAGGTGCAGCGGGTCGGCCCGCGCGGTCAGCGCTTCGTGCAGTACGCGGTCACGGCGGATGCGCTCGATGCCGATACCGTGGCGGCGCAGGTTCCAGTCGGCATAGCGCCTGCTCACGGGGCCGGTGCCGTGGGCAGTCTGCCCGGAGATCAGGACATGCCGGTTCGGGGTATGCGGCCAGGCGGCACGGCGGTGGCCGAGCCAGGAACGCAGGACCCGGTACGTTATCTCGCCGAGCCGCTGGGAGTGCCCGGCGATAGTGATGCGCCGGTTAGGCAGGTCCAGGTCGTTGAGGGTGAGATCGCGGATGGCCGCCCAGCGGGCGGCCTGGACAGCGGCGAGGGTGACGATCAGCCGCTGCGCGGGAGTGGCGACTGCCTGCTCCACCGCCCTGATCGCGGTGTCGTCCATCGGCAGCAGGCTGGGGTCAGGGCTGTCGGCCTTCAGCCGCCGGGCGGGGTCGGCGAAGACCATGCCTCGCTTCTTAGCGAACCGGAACAGCGAGCGGACCGCCGCGGTCGTGGTGCGAAGCCGGTGCCCCCGGAGCTTGCCCGGGCCGGCCCGGATGTCCTCGGCGGTAACCTCACGGAGATGACCGCGGTCTGCTGACCAGTGCTCGATGAGCGGCCGGACGGCTGCGAAGTAGACGTGAATGGTGGCGTCGGAGCGGGGCCGGGCCCGGCGATCTCCGTCAAGCAGCACCAGCAGCCAGGCCCGCACCGCTGCGGCGAAGCCCGGCGGCAGTTCCCCGGTGCGCCGGTCAATCCACGGGCGGATCGCCGGGACGGTGTCGTCTTCGAGCATGCCGAGCCCGGCGAGAACCTCGGCGACACGCGGGGCGGAGGCATGACGCGGTATCCGCGCACGGACCTCGGTGAGCGCGACACGCTCCCCGGCAGCCCGGCCGTCCAGCAGTACGGTCAGGCCGTCTATCGCGGACAGGATGGTGGACCGCGACCAGCCGTGCGCCCTGCCGAGCTCCCTGGCACGCCCGGCAGCCGCCCGCAGCGCCGGGCTGGCTGACGCGAGCGCGGGGTGCTGCCAGTGGGGCGGGGCCGGGATGCCGTTCTTGCGCCGGTAGTAAGAAGCCAGCGCCTTGCAGTTCCTGCTGCAGTAGACGCGGTCGCGGCGGCCTCCCGGAGGGAGCGGCTTGCCGCAGTGCGGGCAGTTCACCGGGGCGGGAGCGACCTTCCCCCGCGCGTCCGGGGAGTGACCGCCCGGGTCCCGGTCGCTGCCTGCTTCCCTGCGTCTTCCGTCACCGGCTGCGGGACCTTCGCCGGCTCGGGCAGCAGGAGCTCGTCGGTCCCGCAGCCGAGGACGGCGCAGATGACGTCCAGTTCGTCGAGCCGGACCGTGTTCGGACTGCCGGACCACAGGCCCGACATCTTCCCGGCGCTGATCACCATGCCGCGGGCGGCGAGCATCCGCTGCAGCTCGCTGGCCTTCCAGATGCCGCGGTTGGCGGCGGCCAGCCGGAGATTCCACTTCACGGTGCGAGTCCTTTCCAGCGATCGGCGGCCCTCTGCTGGCCGGCCACCCAGGCGTCCTCCACATGGGCGGCATGGACATGTACTGGCAACGTCGGAT
>DPMS01000937.1 GCA_003541285.1 Actinomycetota bacterium | reverse complement strand
TGGTTAGCGAAGCCGCCGGGTCCAGTGGGGTTCCACCGCCGACCATGCCTGCTCCCAGCTGGCCAGCCGGCGCCGTTCCAGCAACTGGCGGGCGAGCCCCAGCGTGACCATGAGCACCAGCGCCAGCAGGACAGGGACGATGAACCCGACCAGCAGCACCCATCCCTGAATCTGGCTGTGCTCAAGTGGCGGGCCGGTGGGCGTCCCGGCGCGGTCCTGGCTCGCCTGGCAGGTGCCGATCCACACCGATGCCGCTCACGGCAAGGCGCGGATCGTCGGCATCGACACCTCGGGGGCCCGCCACCGGGCGGGGACCCAGCCGAGGTTCAGGCCGGTGCGGTATGGGTAGTGCGACCCACCCGGCACGTTGCGGAGCAGGGTCGCGGTAACCAGGTGCTCGCTGGCCAGCTGGCTCCTGGCCGTGCGGCTGGCCACGGACCCCGCCCAGTGGGCGGCCTGCCAGCCGGCGATCGGGCCGCCGGCCAGGAAGGCCAGCACCAGCCCGATCCGGATCCAGGCCTCGGCCCGGTCTATGCCCCGGCGCAGCGGGTTGGAATCCAGCCCGATTCGCCGGGCAAGCGAGGCTGCCCACGGCCCCGAGGTCTGTATCCGCCGCACCACAATCACCTCTTCACCCAGGCTGCCCAGAGTGGGTGCCGCGCCTGCGGGCCGGCCCAGCTCCGTGGCCAGTGGCGTATCCGGCGGACAGGCCGGCCGGCGGGACCGGACAAGACGGGCGGCCCGTGAGCGCCAGCACGCTGGCGTGATGGCTCTGCCTTCAGGGTCGGGCGGCCGGTCCCGGCCTGCTCAGAGGTCTTGGTCCTGCCCTGCCGGGACCTTGGCCACCATGCCGGGGGACCGGCTGGGGGCCGTTAGTCCCGGCGGCGGCGGACCAATGCTTCTCGTCTACCCGCAGGCCCGGCCTTCATTCTAGTTCTAGGAGGAGATGCGCAGGTGAACATGGGGGTCCCGGTCGCAGCCGGCGAGGCAGGGCAAGCCAGCCCGCCGGATGCGATGGCTGGGAGCAACTTGCTCTGCCTGCCGTCCGGGGCGTTGCCGGCCCAGCTGGCAGCCCCGCCGCCGGAACTGCACCCGCCGCTCCCGGCAGCGCCAGTGGAGCCCAGGGGGACGCCGCTGACCACGGTAGGCCCTGACGGGCCAGCAGGCCTGACCCAGGCGCAGGCACCGGAAACGGGTGCCCTGCCCGCCGCTGGCGTGGTGCTGGCCGTGATCGCCCGTCCCGGGCAGGAAAGTGCCGACCTCGGGGCGATTCTGTCCGCGTTCCGCTTGCATGGCGCGGGACTGGCGGTTCTGTGCCTGACCCGGGGTGAGGGATCGGAAGTCAACTCGACCTGCGAACGGCTCGAAGTCATCCGCCCGTGGGAACTCCAGGTTGCGGCTGGGCTGCTCGGGGTGTCATCGGTGACGATCGCCGACTACCCGGATGGCCGGCTCGGTTGCGTGCCGCCCGCGAGTCTCGCCGAGCATATCCGGCGCACGCGCCGGCGCACCGGTGCGGATCTGCTGCTGGTGGCCGATCCCGCGGCGGCGGTGGCGGACCCGGACGTCGTCGCGGTGGCGCAGGCCGCGTGCCTGGCCGCCCGGCAGGATGCCCTGGCGGTCCTGGCCCGGACCATGCCCGGGCCGGGCGAGCGGTGGCATATCCAGCTGGGCCAGGAAGGCCCCGCTGTCCGCCGGCGTCAGCGACGCGCCATCGGTGCCCACGCAAGCCAGGCCAGCGCGCACGCGGCCAGGGACAGTGGGCCTGGCACCAGCACGGATCCCGATGACCATGACGTCTGCGGCGATGCTGATCCGCGGGCAGGCAGGGAACTCGTCCGCTGGCTCGTCCCACCCGTCACGGCCAGGCCAGCCAACGGACAATTCGGCGGCTAAGCCGCCACACTGGCCGAATCAGCCCACGTGCGTGGCCTCAGGGCACAGGCGCGGGTTACGGTGAGTGAAGACCCTGTAGGTCGGCCAGGCTGGAGAGCCGCCAGTGGAACCAGACGCACAGCCCATCCTGCCTCAGCTGCGTCTCGACGACTTGCTCGCCGAACTGCAGTCCAGGCTCCAGGCTGTGCTGGCCACCCGGGACCGTGTCCATGCCCTGCTGGAGGCCGTGGTCGCGATCGGCGGCAACCTGGACCTGGAAGTTGTCCTTCACAAGATCGTCGAGGCCGCTGTCTCACTTGTCCGGGCCAGGTACGGCGCGCTGGGCGTGATCGGCCAGGGCCGGCAGCTGGCTGAATTCATCCCGGTCGGGCTGGACGATGAGCAGATCGGGAGCATCGACCACTGGCCGCAGGGCTTGGGCATACTCGGCAGGCTGATCAGTGATCCGAGGCCGCTGCGGCTCGCGGACCTGTCCACCGACCCGCACTCCTCCGGCTTCCCGGGGGGGCATCCGCCGATGCGGTCGTTCCTCGGTGTGCCGATCCGGATCAGGGACGAGGTCTACGGCAATCTCTACCTGACCGAGAAAGAGGGCGGGGGCCCCTTCGACGAGGAGGACGAGACGCTGCTGGTCGCGCTGGCGGCCGCGGCCGGCGTGGCCATCGACAACGCCCGCCTGTACGAGGAGGCCCGCAGGCAGGAACGCTGGCTGCGGGCGAGCGCCGAGGTCACCCGCGAACTGCTGTCCGGAACCGGGTCCACTCAGGTGCTGGCTCTGGTCACCACCCGGGCGCTGGAGCTGTCAGGCGCCGATCTGGTGGCGCTGGGGGTGCCGACCGGCGACGGCCAGCGGCTGGTGAACACCCACGCCGCCGGGGAGGGCGCGAGCAAGGCGCTCGGGCTCGTGCTGCCCAGCAATCAGTCGCTGTCCGGCCAGGTGATCGCCACCGGCAAGCCAGTGATCGTAGAGGACTTCGGCATGGACGAGCGGGTCCATCCGGTGGCCCGGGAGAACATGCCGCTGGGGCGGGCGGTCCTGCTGCCGCTGGGGGCGCCTGGCGACGTGCGCGGCGTCCTCACCCTCGGCCGGGACCCCGGGTCGCCGCCGCTGACGCAGCAGGCGATGGAGATGGTGACCACGTTCGCGGCTCAGGCGGGAATCGCGCTGGAACTGGCCGGGCACCGGCAGGACTCCGAGCGCCTGGCGGTGCTCCAGGACCGGGACCGGATCGCCCGGGACCTGCATGACCTGGTGATCCAGCGGCTGTACGCGACGGGTATGTCGCTGCAGGGCGCGGTGCCACTGATCACCCGCCCGGAGGTGGCGGACCGGGTCAGCAGCGCCGTGGACGCCCTGGACGAGACGATCAGGGAGATCAGGTCAGCGATTTTCTCGCTGCAGTCGCACAGCGATGTCAAACGGCACGGGTTGCGGGCGAAGATCCTGGACGTGGTGGAAGAGATGACAGTGCCGCTCGGATTCGCCCCCTCGCTGCGGCTGGTGGGGCCGCTGGACGATGAGGTGCCGGCGGAGGCTGGCGAGCACCTGCTCGGTGCGCTGCGGGAGGCGCTGTCGAACGCGGCCAGGCACGCGGGTGCGAGCAAGGTCGAAGTGAGCGTTGAGTACGGCAGCGACCTGGTGCTGCGGGTCCGCGACAACGGCAGGGGAATCGGCAGCACCACCCGCCGGAGCGGTCTGGCCAACCTCGCCGAGCGCGCCAGCGGGCTCGGCGGGGTCCTGCGGGTCGGGTCCGGTGAGAACGGGGGCACCGATCTGGAGTGGCGCGTGGGCCGGGGTGAGCCGTCAGCGCTGTCCCTCTGAGCGCTGTCCCTCTGAGCCAGGTCAGTGGCCGTGCGCCGAGCGGCCGCTGTCGCCGTGCTCGTCGAAGACCCGGGCGGCGTACGCGGCGGCCTGGGCCCGGCGCTCCATGCCCAGCTTGGCGAAGAGCGCGGACACGTAGTTCTTGACGGTCTTCTCGGCGAGGAACAGCCGTTCCCCGATCTGGCGGTTGGTCAGGCCCTCACCGATCAGCTCGAGGATCCGCCGCTCCTGCTCGGTGAGCCCGGACAGCGGGTCGGAGCGCTGCGCCTGGTCACGCATCCGCTGCATGACGCGGCTTGCTGCCTCCGGGTCGAGCAGTGAGCGGCCGGAGGCGATGGTGCGGACGGCGCCGACGAGGTCGGTGCCGCGGATCTGCTTGAGCACGTAGCCAGCAGCCCCGGCCATGATCGCGTCGAAGAGAGCCTCGTCGTCGCCGAAGGAGGTGAGCATCAGGCAGGCCACCCCGGGCATCTTCGACCGGATCTCCCGGCACACGGTCACCCCGTTGCCGTCCGGCAGGCGGACGTCGAGCACCGCCACGTCAGGCTTGAGCGCGGGGATCCTGGCCAGGGCAGACTCCGCGGTGGCCGCCTCGCCGATCACCGTGATGTCCGGCTCTGCCTCCAGCAGGTCGTGAACCCCGCGGCGGACGATCTCGTGATCATCGAGCAGGAACACAGTGATCTTCTCGCGGCTGCCGTCAGCCTTCTCCATATGTTCCGGCTCCTTAACGCGCAGACTCCAGCTTGGTGCCACACCCCCGGTGGCTTCACCTTAGCCGCAGCGGTGGCCACGTCCAGGGACCATCGTCCCGGCACTGCTGACGAAGGTCCCAGTAGAACGGGTAATGAGCCTCTGATAGGGGAAGCCTCACGCACTTACCTTCAGGGTGGCAGATTGCCAGAACAGGAGGAAGAGAAAATGTCTGGCATTGTGGTCGGAGTGGATGGCTCGCCCCACTCCCAGAAGGCCCTGGACTGGGCACTCGCGGAGTCCACGCTCCGGCACGCTCCGCTGACCGTCCTGGCGGTCAGTCCGGTTGCCGCAAGCGCCTGGACCCATGCAAGTCTGCACTACGGAGGGGACGAGGACGTCCGTGCTCAGGTAGAGCAGGCCACCCGGGAGATCGTCGACAAGGCGGTCACCCACAGTGACCCGGCTTACGGCCAGCAGGTGACCGTGCAGGTCGTGAGCGGCGTGGCCGCTGACGAGCTCATCAAGGCGTCGGAAGATGCTGACCTGGTGGTTGTCGGTGCCCGCGGGGCCGGCGGCTTCACCAAGCTGATGATGGGCTCGGTTAGCTCCCAGGTGACGCATCATGCCCTCTGCCCGGTTGTCGTCGTTCCTGGCGACCACACTCGCTGATGGGTAGTCGGCCTCCGCTGGCCGCCCGGCCATTCCTGGATACCCTGGGCATGGCCGGGCGGTAAGCCGGCCGGACCCGGCAGGTCACCGGGCCCGTCACGACGCAGGGAGGCGGCCATGCCACAGCCCCAGGGAAGCGAACTCGAGGAAGTCAGGGCGCGCCGGCACCGGTTGCGGGACAAGTACCTGCGGTCGCGCAGTGAGCGGCCCGCCACGACTGTCCAGGGTGTCCACCACGCCGCCTTCATCTGCCGCGACGTGGAGGAGACCATCCAGTTCTACCAGGAGTTCCTCGGATTCCCGCTGGTCGAACTGGTCGAGAATCGTGACTATGCGGGCTCCAGCCACTTCTTCTTCGACATCGGCAACCGCAACCTGCTCGGGTTCTTCGACTTCCCCGGGCACGAGCACCCCTCGTTCACCGAGACGATCGGGGGCCTGCAGCACCTCGCGATCTCCATCTCGGCGGAGCAATATGACGCGGCCAGGAAGCGGTTCGACGAGGCGGGCTTCGCCTACCTCGGCCCCGACCGCGGCGTGGAGGAGAGCATGTACTTCCGCGACCCGAACGGCCTGCAGGTCGAGCTCTACCGGGAAGAGCTAGGCGTCTTCGTCGGCGTCCCGCTGCTGGATGACTAACCCCAGCCGGCCGCGGTTCGGGGCGCGCAGCACCGGCCCTGCGCCGTGCCGGGTGTGCTCACCTCACACCGGGCGTGCTCACGCTCAGGCGCCCGTGCCCCCGCCAGCCGCCTCCGTGACCATGGGCCGGTCCACCGCCTGGTCGAATTCCGACACCGCCGTGCGCCAGTACTGCTTGCCCCACTCCATGGACAGCAGCACAGAGCCTCCCCACTCGCCGCCCACCCCGACGCCCTGGGCAATCCGCAGGACGGCGAGCAGGATGGGGGCAGCGGCCCCGATGGCGGCGTAGGAGGGCATCAGGCCCATCAGGAAGGTCGCGATCCCCATCAGCATGAGGGTCGAGATCAGCGTCGCCCCAGTTGCCCGCACGGGCGGAAAGGCCGGGCCATTTCCCTCATCGCTGGCCGTACTGTTCCTGGTAGCGTCTGTGGAGAGCGTCGATCTGGTCCTTGGCCAGCGGCTGCGGCTCACCGTAGGCGCGGGCGAGGTGGACCGTCCTGGCCACGTCCTCGCACATCACGGCCGCTTTCACCGCGCCGGTGGCGGTCGCGCCGATGGTGAAGACACCATGGCTGCGCATGAGCACGGCGGGGGAGCGGTGGCCGGTGAGCGTGGCTACGATGCCCTGGCCGATCTCGTCCCCCCCGATCAGGGCGAACGGCCCGACCGGGATCTCGCCGCCGAACTCGTCGGCCATGGCGGTGATCACGCACGGGATCGGCTCGCCGCGGGCGGCCCAGGCGGTCGCGTAGGGCGAGTGCGTGTGCACGACCCCGCCGACCTCCGGCATGTGCCGGTAGACGTAGGCATGGGCAGCGGTGTCGCTGGAGGGCCGGTACTCGCCATCGAGGGCATGGCCGTCGAGGCCGCAGATGACCATGGATTCCGGGGTCAGGTCCGGGTAGGCGATCCCGCTCGGTTTGATGACCATCAGGTCGGCGCCGTCCGGTCCCGCCGCGGGCAGGCGCGCCGAGACGTTGCCCGAGGTCCATGCGACCAGCCCGTTGTCCACCAGTGCGGCATGCAGCGCGCACAGGTCGGCCCGGGCACGGGCGATGCCTTTGGCCAGCACCGGGTCGGGGCCGGGGTCGAAGCTCATGGCCGGCTGCCCCCAGGGACCACGCTGTGACCAGCCCGGTTGCGCAGGGCACGGTCGCGCACCGCGCGCAACCGGTGCAGCACCTCGTTGGCGCCGCGGCCGAAGTAGTCATGCAGGAGCACGTATTCGGCATACAGTTCGCCGTAGACGTCGGCGCTGGCCGGGTCCGGCGTGTAAACGGCAGCACGGTGGCGGCCCATCGCGGCTGCGGCGGCCGGCACGTCGGGGTAGGCGCCTGCCGCGACGGCGGCGTGGATCGCCGAGCCCAGCGCCGGGCCCTGACCGGAGCTGACGAGGCCGAGCGGGCGGCGGGTGACGTCGGCGTAGATCTGCATGATCAGTTCGTTCCTGGTCAGCCCGCCCGCGATCACAAGCTCACTGACGCCGACCCCGGCCATCTCGAACGCGTCGATGATCACCCGGGTGCCGAAAGCGGTCGACTCGATCAGCGCACGGTAGATGTCCGGCGCCCGGGTGGCCATGGTGAGCCCGGCCACGACACCAGAGAGGTGATGGTCGACGAGTACGGATCGATTTCCGTTCAGCCAATCGAGGGCGAGCAGGCCATGCGCGCCTGCAGGCTGTGCGGCTGCCTCCGCCGACAGCAGGTCATGGACGGAGATGCCGCGCCGGGCCGCTTCGCCGTGGTAGGCGGGCGGCACCGCGTGGTCGGCGAACCAGGCGAAGATGTCGCCGACACCGGTCTGGCCGGCCTCATATCCCCAGCGCCCGGCGACGATGCCACCGTCCACCACGCCGCACATGCCGGGCACTTCGGCCAATGTGGTGCCGTTCATCACGTGGCAGGTGGAGGTGCCCATGATGAGTACCATCTGGCCGGGCGCGATCGCGTTCGCGGCTGGCGGGGTGACGTGCGCGTCCACGTTCCCGATGGA
>DPMS01000738.1 GCA_003541285.1 Actinomycetota bacterium | reverse complement strand
CAGGCCGGCCGCCCGCCCGCAGGGCCAGACGGTGGCGCCGGCGGAACAGCGGCCATGCCGCCCAGCATCCCACGCCGAGCGTTACCACGCGCAGATCACCCATGTATGCATCCATTGGCGTGCCCCGGCCCTGGTCAAGCCGGAGTTCCCGGCGGCCCGTGTTTCTGGGTATGGGCGGGCCGCGTCGGCGGTCAGGCAGGGCTGGGCTCAAGGCCCCAGGAGATGATCTGTGTGGGGTGGATTCGGATGATCGCCCCGAGCGGCGCTCCGTCAGGGCCGACCGCCTCGGTCAGGGTCTCCGCGTGGCCGCGCACCATGACAGCCCGTGGCCGCCATGGGGGCAGCACGTCGTCGATGACCAGCGCCACTTTGCGGCTGGCGGCCGCGTTGCGGAATTTCACGGTGCTGGCCAGGTCCCGGCCGGTCACGTCGATGGTGTCGAGGGCCGGGTTGTAGCTCCAGCCGAGCGGCACCACGTGCGGCATGCCGTCCGGGCCGATGGTCGCCAGCCGCCCCAGGCGCCGCTCGGACAGGTACGCCAACTCTGGCGGTGAGAACGCGGTCATGGTGCTTCCTCCTCACTGAGACGGGACGGGCTGCCGTCCCTGAAGAGCCGCCGCAGCACGGCGGCCAGCGCCAACACGTCGATGACAAGGCGGGCCAGTGGCTCGAGGTCAGCCCGCCGATCGCGGTAGCCGTCCGCGGCGGAGCGCGCCTCCCCCGTCCACCCAGGGCACCTTGTGCCTGGCGCCATCGCAGAGTTCCATTCTCTAGATTATTATTCTTTAGATAACGTTNNGTGCGGATCCTGCTCAACCGGGACCTGCAGGCCGCCGCGGGGCTCACGCTTGCCGAGAATCTGGTGCTCTGCCAGGTCGCCATGGCGCCCGGAGGCCGCCTGCGGATGGTGGACATCGCCTCCATCCTGACCATCGCCAAGAGCGCGGTCACCAAGACCGTCGACCGACTGGAAGAACGCGGTCTCCTGCGCCGCGAACGCGACCCCGCCGACCGCCGCACTGTCTACGCGGCGCTCACACCGGCAGGCGAGAAAGCATTCGAGGTAGCACAGCCGGCCTACCTCGACTCAGTTGAACGTCACTTCGCCAGCCACCTCGGCTACACCGCCATCCGCCAGCTCCACCAGCTTTCCAGCCGCATCCGGACCAGCACCCGTACTGATCCGCAGGGGACGGTCGGCGGCTGAACTAAATCCGCGCCCGAACGAGGTGTGCGAACCAGCCGGGCTACCTCCCGGGCTCAACACCCAGAATGACCAGTTCAGGTGGCAATCGTTGCGATGTTCCCGGTCAGGTCGGGCGGGGCGCCGCAGGCCATGACGGCTGGGTGCTCACCGGTTCCGCGGGGGTGGCCGGGTTCGCCATAGCCACCCGCAGCTGGCCGGGCGGGGCCTAGATCGTGTGGACGCGGTCGGTCCAGCTCAGCGGGGCCGGGGCCTGGGGACAAGCCGCCCCTGGATGCCGCCGGTCCCCGGGCCCCCGTAACCGGCCGCCGGTCACATCACGCCAGCATGCATGACCCCGGCCGGACGGGCCGCGCGGACATGACCCGCCGCGAGATACTCAGCTCATGTCACCACGCTCGCGGCGCCTTCTGCTGCCGGCCGCCATGCTGGAACTCGTGGGGGTCCTGGAGGGTGTGGAGGTGGTGCACCAGCGGCGGCGCGGCACCAACCGCTCCCTGCTGGCCTCCAGATCCGACCGCGACCCCGCCTCGGTGCGGCTGCTCGCGCTCACCTGGTGGCCGGCCGGCATCGCTGGGCTCGCCGCAGCCGCCGCGCTGCCCCGGCTCGGCATCCCCCCACGATGGGGCAGGCCCTGCCAGGTGACCGGCCTCGCCGTCACCGTCACCGGCATCGCCCTGCGGCAATGGGCAATCATCACCCTGGGCCCATACTTCGTGGGCCACGTGCTGGTCCAGCCCGGCCAGGCCGTCGTCAGCTCGGGCCCCTACCGCCGGCTACGCCACCCCTCCTACACCGGCCAGTGGCTCGAAATGATCGGCATCGGCCTGGCCACCAGCAACATTGCGAGCATCGCGGCATGCGCGCTCCTGCCGCTCATCGGCATAACCGCGCGCATCAGCGGAGAGGAACGCGAGCTGACCGCCAGCCTTCCCGGCTACCGCGAATACATCCAAGGCAGACCACGGCTCGTTCCGCACATCTGGTAAACCCCGCCCTCCACACGGTGACCGCCATGCAAGCCCCGGGTTTGGCTGGGTCCCCTGCCGTGTTTCCTCCAGCACTTGGGTGAGTGGCGCTGCCAAGCTGAGGTGATGGATGTCGATGTGCTCTTCGTGGGTATCCCGGTCAGCGACTTCACGGCAGCGCAAGCGTGGTATGAACGCTTCTTCGCCCGGGCCGCCGACGTCGTCGCGCACGAGACCGAAGTGATGTGGCAGGTGGCCGGTTGCGGCTGGCTGTACATCGTCCGCGATGCGGACCACGCTGGCAACAGCATCGTGGCCATGGCCGTGCCGGATATCGAACAGGCAGTCGCGGCCCTGGCGGCGCGAGGTGTGACGACCGGGCCGGTCCAGCCACAGGGCGATGCAGGCCGCAAGGCCGTCGTGCTGGATCCAGACGGCAACTCGATCGCGATCATCGAAGTCGTCAGTGACGGGTGAAGCATGTGCCGTCAGCGCAGGCCCGTGTTTGCCGGATGAGCAGGAACCGGGCTGACGTTCATATCAGCCCATTCGGTCAGGCTGACGACATCATGGGTCACGTCAGTCCGCGACGCCAGATCGGCGGATCGCGCACCGGCCGTGGACCGGCGCTGGTCGCGGAGCGTGATCCGATCGTCAGTCACCCTGCGGCACCGGTGAAGATCACTTACACCCACGCCGCGGCACATCGCCGCGGCGCTGGATCGCCGGCTCTGGGTGGTGTGCTGGCAAGCGGCTTGCGCGGCCAGCGGTAACTCACACCTGCCGTTTCGGGGCTTGTCAGAGGCCGAAGCGATCGATCAGTTCATGCAGCGATTCGGTGACCATGCCGGGATCGGTGAGCGGGGCGAGGTGGTGGCTCTTGCGCGTGATGACGGGCCAGCCAAGGTCCCGGGCTAGTTCTGCCTGGTCGTGGTATGCCTCGCTGAGCTGAAGGTGACCGGCGGGGGCGTCAGGCCAGTGCGGCACCGCGGGGTGGGTTTCCTCAAACATCGCCAGTGGCAGCGGCGGGCAGCCGGCAGCGAAGCGGCGCCGCTGATCAGGATCGGGGATGAGCTCAGCCATGACCTCATCGCCCCACCAGTGCGGCCAGGGCGGCAGCCAGCCCTGAGCATCAGCCATCTGCCGCATCTGGCTGGCCAGTTCAGGCGGCACTGTCTGCATCCAGGTCTGGCCTGGGATCGGAAGTCCGGCATCGGCAAAGATGTAGCCGCGGGCCTGGCCGGTGATGGCGCCCGCAGCCGCCAGCAGCGGCCCCGCCCCGCTATGGCCGATGAGGATCGCGAGCTGGCCGGACGCGCTGCCAGCGATGGCCTCGGCCTGGCGGCGGCAATGCGGCGGCTGTGCCGCCACTGTCCCGGTGAGGTCGGGGACATTCACCTCATATCCAACGCTCAGCCAGCTTCCCCGCGACGAGATCCCAGGTCGCGCATCCAACCAGCGGGCTGTGAACGAGCAGCAGCCGGGCAGTCATGCCCTATTCGTATCAGTCATGGCGGCCGCCCTGGGGCAGCCGCCGCACTCGCGGAAGTGGATGCCCAAACGTGGCCTTCGGCGGCCCTTCCCGCCATGCTGATCTCACGCCGCACAGATGAGCCATTCAGAAGCGCAACAGGCAGCGGGGCCAGCAATTGCGCCGCCGCCACCATCGGCGGTGTGGCGCGCGTCGGCTGGCTGGTGTTACGGCTGCAGATCGTGACTGAGATCGCTATGCAGATTCACGGCATGGGATGTGCGGGCCTGTGAGGTCCGGCGATTGCCTGGCGAGCGGTCCGGGATGCTGTGGCTGGCCGTGAAGCCAGCCGGCCTATGACGGCCGCCCGCCGAACTGCCAGTTGTGGACTTCGACGCCGGCGTACCGGCCCGGGGTCAGGACAGCCCGTGCCGTGCCCGGGTCCGGCGCCCGGACCAGCACCGCCGTACCCAGCCAGGCGGCGCCGTTATCGGACAGCAGCGGCCCGTAGGCGATCAGTTCGTCCCGGCCGGGCGGCACGGCGAGGTCGGCGGCCTGCCCCATGCCCAGGCCGAGCACCAGATACCGGTTGCCGCCGTCCCGCCCGCCGGGGAAGTCCCACATGGTGCGCCCCAGCAGGTTGCGCCACCGGCGCAGCATCACGTCCCGGTACACACCGGCCTGGTAGTTCGGCTCGTCGAAGGCGAACGCGCGCGCGGCAGCCGGGTCGGGCAGGGCCAGGACGTGGACGCTCCCGGTGGGCGTGTCACCGTCACTGGCGAGAGTCGGGCCGCGGGCGAGCATCTCCGCCGCGTACCGGTCCATGTAGGACCAGTGCTCTTCCCGCAACTCCTCGCGCAACGTCACAGAGCCGGGCCGGTCACGGTGGTAACAGAAGAACTCCACGCCCACAGTCTTGACCACGGTGCCGGTGCCCCGCACCAGACTGCAGCCGGCAGCAGAATCCGTAATCCGCCGTAACCGATTTCTCGCCGCCAGTCAGACCTTGCGCTCCCGGCCACGTCCGTCCATGTGCGACCAGCCACCGGAGCGCCCTCACTGCGCAAATGAGGGCGAGCTGGCCTGGCGCCGGCGTTCTCGGCGGCGGTGCGGACCGGCCATCCAACACCGGCCCGAACAGTTCCAGCAGGTCATCGCAGGTTCTGGTCGCTGTGGCCAGCCCAGCAGGCGCAACCGGCTCGCGATCAGCAAGGGCAATGGCAGACTGGGCCACGACGAAGCTCCAGGAATGACGCGGATCTATAGGAAGACCCTTGTCATACCGGAGCTTCGTCCCATCTCCGTGGCAACACGCCACACCAGATCACACCGCGACACCCCGCGATGCCGGGGAGATGAGCGGTTTCGGGTGGGGGCCGGGGCCGTTGCGTGGTGGTTACGGTGGGTAAGCGGCCTGGGCCTCCGGTCTGCGTGGTGCTGCGGGGGCTGGAGGGAACAGCGGCCGGCGCCGGAGCCGGTGGACGGACGGGAGTAGCAGCAGCCTGCTGAGCAAATCCCCCCGGATAGTCCTGCTGTTGACGATGGCCGGGGGTCAGTCTTCAGGCCGGAAGAGTTCTGCCTCAATGAGGTGGACGAGCCAGTCCTGCCATTGCGTTTCGGTCCAGCCGGTGCGGACGACCAGGAGCTCGAACGTGCTGCTGTTGACGAGGGCGAAGAACGTGTCGACGGCGTAGCGGCGGTCGATCCCGGGGCGGAGCCGCCGGCGTTCCAGGAGCAGATTGACCAGGCCTTCCTGGGTCCGGTGGCGCCTTTGGTGGTCCTGGCGCAGAAGGTCCCGGGCTGCCGGTTCGGTGGCCGCCGCGTCGCGCATGACCTCCTTGAGCGGGGCGGTGCGCGCAGCGATCCGGCAGGCACCCTCGACGACGAGCCGCAGCTGCCGCCGTGGATCTGGTTCATGGTGCGCCCGCGCGACCCAGTCCCGGTCGAGGACGGCCTGGGGTGCGTCATCGCCGGCGATCGTGAGGTCCAGGGCGGCGGCCAGGATGGACTGCTTGGTGCCGAAGGCCTGGTAGATGGTAGCGGGAGCAACGCCTGCCTGGTGAGCGATGGCCTGCACCGTGGTGGCGGCGTAGCCCTGATCCACGAAGAGCCGGACGCCGGCCTGGATGATCCGCAGGCGGGTGGCACGCGCCCGGGCTTCACGGCGGCGCCCCGCCTCTGTCGTTCCCTTGACCGGCTCACGCACACGTGAGAGTCTACCTCTATAGAGTCACACTCTACAAACAATGGCCCTGTGCGAGCCGCAAGACACCGATCTGGAGATCAGCCATGGCAGCGAAGTTCGTGACCGAGCCGAAGGCCGGCGAGGCCATCGACAACGGGGTCGCCCAGTTGAACGTGCTCCTGGAAGCGGGCCGGGCCCAGGGGTTCGCCATCTTCATCAACAACTTCCCGGGGCACGGCGGCGGCCCGCCGGCCCACCACCACAACGCCTACGACGAGGCCTTCTACGTGCTGGCCGGCGAGATGGAGTTCCGCGTGGACGGTGAAACGTCACGGGTGCCTGCGGGATCGATGGCCTTCGTGCCGCGGGGCGCCACCCACGCGTTCCGCAATCCCTCCGCCGAGCCGGCCCGCATGCTCGTCGTGGCAACACCGGAGGCCATGGACCTGATCGTGCGCATGCCCGAAGGAGCCCAGAACCCCGGCGCGATGCGAGCATTGTTCGCCGAGCACGACTCCCAGGTCGACGGCCCGCCCTTGGGCTGAGCCTACCCGGGTTCGAGTGCTCGAACCGAACCGGTTCCTCGGCCTGTACGGGTACGCCGATCTGCTAGGCCGCTGGCTTGACCCGGACCAGCCACGGCCCGCGGCCTACATGGAAGCGATCTGGGGTTTCCTGCTCAACGAGCTGCCCGGCGGGCAGACTCGCCTGGTCGTCAGCGGTTACCAGACATTCCGCCCTCGCGGGCGGAACGGTTCGACGCCGGCTGGCTCCTCCGTCCGGTTTCGTGGATCATGCAGGCGCGCATGCTGGCGGTGCTGAAGCGGAACATCGAACGAGCGACCCGCGCGTAACGTAAGAGCACGCCGTAACCGCGTCCGAGGACAGCTTCGATCGCTCTCGCGGCGTGATGTACGGGACTGGCCGCTCAGCCCGCGGTGGGATGCCGGGACGCCGCTGCCGCACCTGATCAGCAACGGGTCCCGGGCGTTTATCGTGTGCCATGCTGACCAGCCCGATCCGCACTGGGATGGCACTTACGTGACGGTGGTCTCGCCCGCCGACTCCCACACGTCGCTGTTCGTGGTGATCGAGCTGTGGGGCTGCGCGGGGATCCGCTTCGGCGGGCCGAACGACGAGGCGATCGGCGGTCACCCGCTGCACGGCAAAGGCCTGGACGGCTACCGTGCCCACGAAGTCATCAACTCGGCCTGGATCGAGGATGCGATCCGGGTCAATTCCGTCCATCCGCATCACTCCGGTGACCCGTTCCGCCGGCTGCATCACTACGTGCTGCTGTTCCACGACGAAATGCTCGAAGCCCTCGCGGACGGCATCGAGGCGCGGCTGACCGAGGGAACGAGGCGCGAGATCCTGACCAGCCTGACCGGCAACCTCATAGACCAGCCCTACCGCCGCGCACAGTGATCATCGGGCCTGCCCGGATCGCAGCCTCTCCAGCACAGCCGCGAGCACCAGCGCTCACGTCGGGTGATAATGCTCCGCCCGCGCGCAGCGCCTGAGCCGCCTTATTGAAGTCGGGGTAGCCAACCCACTGCGAATGATCGGACGAACGCCAACTCCAGAACCCGCCCGGGTCAGTTTGTGCGCGTCGTATCGGCCTGGACCACTACCCTTGCGGCATGGCAGATCCCTCGGACTACGAGTTCGCGGCATGGCGTGACATCCAACGGTTCAACGGGCGCCCTCTGTCACGAGGGATGAGAAGCGTCAGCGAGCAAGTGGCCATCAGCGGCGCCGAACTCGGCGAGCGTGCTACGAAGTTCCTGGAGAACCACCCACGGGCGCAATCGGCCGTTTCGCATGGGCAGGAAATCGTCGCTAAGGGCGCTTCCGCAGTCGGCACCGGGGCTCATGGAGCCGCAGACGCCCTTCCCGGCGGCATGGTCGACTGGAGCCGCGCTGCTCTTGGGTCGATTCGGCATACGGTGGGACGGGTCTCGCGAGCAGGACTCTCTTCCAAACGGGTGGTGGCGAGCCACCAGAAGCGTGGGCACGACGTTGCATCGCTTTCCGACCTGCGCCGCCTCGATCTTGAGCAGATCGACGCTGTCCGTGGACGAGGAGCGAGCTGGTACTACCCAGCCGCTGCGGCACTCTCGGGAGCGGGTACAGGGCTTGTGATCACCGGAGGAGAGCTTGCCATCCCCGCCTCCGGCGGGGTCGCGGCAGCGCCTTCGGGAACAGCAATCGCCGGCGCTGTCGCTGGCGACGCTGTAGTCGTTCTCGGACTCGCGTCTCGTTCCGTCGGCCATGTGTCGCTGCTCTACGGCTATGACCCAGAAGAGCCTGCTGAGAAGCTTTTCGTGATGTCTGTCGTCAACGCCGGGACGGCGATGTCAGCAACCGCTAAGACCGCCGCGATGGCCGACGTCTCGCGGCTCACCCAAGCGCTCGTCCGCGGCAAGCTCTGGGCGGTCCTGGACAAGTCAGTTGTCACTCAGGTCTCGAAGGGGTTCGCGAAGGCATTCGGGATTCGCTTCACCAAGCAGTCGCTCGGCAAGGTCGTACCCGCAGCCGGGATCCTTCTGGGCGGCGCATTCAACTGGGCCACTTTGGAGGCGACCGTTGACGCCGCCGACGTCGCGTACCGGCGGCGGTTCCTCCTGGAGAAGTACCCACACCTCGGTGACGAGGAAACGCCCGGATCGTTTCGTGATGTCGGCCCAGACGGCCGAGATGACGCCGATGAGGCGATCAGCGTGCTCCGCGAGCTCGCCGAGGCAGGTGGCCCCGACCTTCGCTGACTCGGGGCACTTCACACTGACCAAAGTGTTCACCAAGTCGCGATCGCCCCACAAACGCCAGGGTGCGGTGCCGTAATGGACGATCTGGGCATCTTTCAAGTTCCCGTCAGGCCAGCTAATCAGCAAAAGTAATCGGCGATCTGGCAGCGCTGATGTAGCTATTCACGTGGGGAT
>DPMS01000938.1 GCA_003541285.1 Actinomycetota bacterium | reverse complement strand
GCTGGTGATAGTCCGGCCGCTTCCAGCATGGCGACCGTCTGGGTTTCGAGCCCCGGCAGACTGAATGGCTGCGGCTCCTCGGCGTCTGGATCGAAGAACACGGGATCCTCGGGGCCGGGTGGCCGGCCGAACTTCTCCTCGAACTGGCGGAACTGAGCCTCCATGGCCGCCGACCCGCCCCGGCCGAGCCGGATGGTTTTCCCTTTGCGGGTGATGACCTGCGGGTAGCCGAGTTCGAAGGCGAGGCCGGTCAGAGCGCTCCCGGGTGAGCTGTGCCAGCCGCGGTCCTCCGCCCGGACCTGCCCGGTGAACGCCGGGATGCCGAACAGATGGCCCAGAGCCGTGTCAACATCAAGCCCGCGCTCGGGCGCCACCAGGAGCACGTCAGTGACAGGCACCAGCGGGGAGTCGTCAGCCAGCCCAAGCGCCCAGGCCACCGACCGCTCGCCCGCATCTGACAGGTCTTCATGGTCGCTGGCCACCAGCCCCGCGTACAGAGCGGGCAGGAGCAGTGCCGAGTCGGCCCGGACGTCCAGCCCTGCGCCCGCCAGCATGTGCAGTCCTTCCCGCAACGCGTCCGCGGCAGTGCCATCGTCCGGCAGCACGGTCTCGGTAGCCGCCCACAGCGCGGCCACTTGCGCGACCGCATCTGGTGGCAGGGCCGGCAGGACACAGTCCGGCGGCGGGCCGACGGCGAGGCGGGTTCCGTCCAGTGCCCTGTCCGGCAGCAGGTCGCGGGGGAGNNACCCAGTGCGCCATAGCCGAGCGCGTAAGCGCCCGCCAGGCTGACCTTGCCGGGCTGATTCGTCCGGATGAGCCGGGACAGGGCCGCTTCCGCCGCGGCTCGCGGGCTGGCTGGGCCGGCCGCATGGGGCGTCGGCTGCTGTCGCGCTTGGGAGCGCCCCTGCCCGCCATCCTGTCGCCGGCGCCGTTCACCCTTGCCCACGTGGCTCCTCAGATTGAACTGACCCGTCTGAGGCTACTGCCGCCACTGACCGCAAGAGCACAGTTGCTGTCAGCCACCCCGGCACAGCGACGTCCGGGATACCTTGCGCACCCGGGAAGCCGTCCGCCCATGGTGCGAGCACCCCCGTCCGGCAGCGACGGGAAGCGCCAGCTGTCCTATGACGTGCGGATCTGGAAGACCCGTCCCGTCAAGGGGGCCAAGGGACGCACCTACCAGGTGCGCTGGACGGTCGCGGGGAAAGTACGTTATGCGACCTTCGCCAACAAGGGCCTGGCCGGCAGCCACGAGGCCAAGCTCAAGACCGCCGCCCGTGAAGGTGAGGCGTTCGACGTCGCCGCCGGGCTCCCGCTGTCGGTGCTCGGCGATGACCAGGGCCACGAACGCGTTGTGAGCTGGTATGAGTTCGCCTGCGCGTACGTGGACATGAAGTGGGCTGAGGTGTCGCCGAACTCGCGGCGGTCGATCGCCGACGCCCTCGCCACCGCCACCACGGCGCTGGTGACCACCAAGCGTGGAGCCCCCAAGCCCGCCGAGATGAGGAAGGCGCTGTATGGGTGGGCGTTCAACACCAAGCGCCGGGAAGCCGGCCCACCCCCGAACCCCGCTGCTGCGATCACCTGGATTGAGCGCAGACCGTCCCCCTGTCGGACCTGGGCGACTCAGACACTCTCCGCCGGGTCCTGAACCAACTCGCCCGCAAGCAAGACGGCACCCCTGCCGCGGCTACTGTCGTGGCCCGCAAGCGTGCCGTGCTGTTCAATCTGCTCGGCTACGCCGTGGACAAAAAGCACTTCCCGATGAATCCACTGGCTACAGTCCGGTGGAAGTCACCCAGGGTCGCCGAGGCCATCGACCGCCGCCGCGTCGTCAACCCCGGCCAAGCCCAGGCCTTGCTCGACGCCGTGGCCGGGCAAGGGCCGATGGGCCGCCACCTGGAGGCGTTCTTCGGCTGCCTGTACCACGCGGGCGTCTTCTCAGAAGCTGTCATGCTCACCCTCGACGAACTCCAGCTCCCCGACAGCGACGGCAAATGGGGATGGCTGCACCTGGGAGACTCCGCTCCCTCGACCGGCGGCGCATGGAACGACACCGGCGCCCGCCGCGAGCGCCGCCAGCTCAAGCACCGGGCCGCCCAGGAGGTCCGCCCGGTCCCGGTTTCCCCGGCACTCGCCCGGCTACTGCGCAAGCACATCGCCGAATACGGCACCGCACCAGACGGCCGCCTGTTCCGCGGCGAAGCCGGCGGCCTCCTCTCCGACACNNGCGTACGGAGCTACGCCGCTCCTGATCCGCCGTTAGGCACGGCGTCGGCGGGCTGCAGCTCGGTCGCGGCGGCGCTCCATGCTGGGGATTCTGCGTGTTCACACCGCCGGGGCCAGCACAGACGATCGCCCTTTTACCGGGCTCGGAGCAGCGCCGACGCGGGAAACTCCTAGCCCGGCAGACGCCGTCGCCGGTCAACGTGGCGGTGCCGGCGTGATGCCCGGGCCTGCGTCGTCGAGGGGCGGGGCCGCCGGAACCGGGATTGACGTACCCGCCTTCCAGGCATACATACTAAGTATTGAATACATGGTATGCAGTACCCGGTACGCAGTCCGAGTCCGCGGGAGAACAGCGCCAGAATGTCCATCCGCTACAGCCTGCACGCCATCCTCATCTTCACCAAGCCCGGCCTGGCGCCAGGAGACAGAGATCACCGCCGCGTCCTCGCCGTGCTCCGATACTGGAAACGGGGTGACCCTTGTGCACATGACACCTGCGCGCCGGGTGGCACTTGCGATCGGCGTGCCGGTCGTGGTTGCGGCGATCGGCTGGGGCGTGTTCAGCCTCATCGCGTCGGTCGATACCGGCCACTACTCGTTCAGCATCCCGCTGACAGTCTCCGGCGGGAAGCTGACCGCGGACTTCCCCGGCAGTAACGTGACGATCGTGCCGGGTGACGCGGCCCGGCTGGCGGGCACGGTGAGCTACAGCATTGTCCGCCCGCACCTGACGGTCAACGACGGCAAGGTGTCCTACCCGTGCGCGATCCCGGCCGGGGAGTGCGGGATGACCGCGACGCTGACGGTGCCGCCGTCGGCGACCTCAGTGAACGTGTCCACCGGTGGCGGCGCCCTCACCGTACCCCGCGGGCTCACCGGTAACGTCACGCTCACCACCTCCGGCAGCAACATCACGGCCAACGGGCTCGCCGGGACAGCGAACCTCGATTCGGGCAGCGGTGCCGTCAACGCGTCCGGTATCACCGCCTCAGACGTGACCGCGAACTCGTATGGCGGGAATGTCGCGCTGACGTTCACCAGGGCACCGCGCGATGTTCTCGTCAACTCTGCCAGCGGGGCGGTCTCGATCGTGCTGCCGCATGGCAGCTACGACTTCCGGGTGAACGCCGCGGGCGGCGGCGTCAGCACGCCGGCAGGTGACCCCGCCGCACGCGACGTCATCACCGTCAACTCAGCCGGCGGCAACGTCAGGGTGTCGGAGAGCTAACAGTCGTCGAGGGGCGGGCGCCGGAATCAGGATTGACGTCCAGGCATTCCCGCATACATACTACGTATTGAATATGTGGTATGCAATACCCGGTACGCAGTCCGAGTCCACGGGAGAACAGCGCCAGAATGTCCATCCGATACAGCCTGCTTGCCATCCTCGACGCCGGACCGAGGCACGGCTACGCGCTCAAGAGCGAGTTCGAGGCAGCGACCGGCAACGTGTGGCCGCTGAACGTCGGCCAGGTGTACTCGACCTTGAGCCGTCTGCAACGTGACGGGCTGGTCCTGGCCGCCGAGGACGACGACGGCCAGAAGACGTACCGCATCAGCGACGCCGGACGGCAGGAGCTGAGGCGGTGGTTCGGCACGCCGGTCGTCCGTGAGGTCGTGCCACGTCAGGAGCTGGCCATCAAGCTGGTGTTCGCCATGCGCGCCGGCCCGGAGCAGGTACGGGACGTGGTGCAGCGCCAGCTGGTGGCCACGATGGCGTCCCTGCAGGAATTCACCAGGCTCAAGGCCACCGCCGAGCGTGACGGCGACCTGGCCTGGCTCATGATGCTCGACGCCCTCATCTTCCAGGCCGAGGCGGAGGCACGATGGCTTGAGCTGTGCGAGGCGCGGCTGGCCAGGGTGCGCCCGCAGCCCCTGCCCGCCCCCGAGGTCGCCGATCCGGCCCGCGACGTGGAGCGCACGCCATGATGCGCGTCTTGTCCCTGGAGCGGGTCGGGCGCCGGTACGGGTCACCGCCGCGCCAGGTGGTGGCGCTCGACGAGGTGTCCCTGACCGTGGAGGCCGGCGAGATGCTGGCGGTCATGGGCCCCAGCGGATCGGGCAAGTCGACCCTGCTGCAGCTGGCCGGCGGCCTCACCCGCCCCACCTCAGGCCGCGTCGTGCTGTGCGGCAGCGAGCTGGGCACGCTCCGGGAAACCGAACTGTCGCTGGTCCTGCGCCGCCGGGTGGGGTTCGTGTTCCAGGACATCAACCTCCTGGCGGCACTGACCGCCGCCGAGAACGTGTCGCTGCCGCTCGAACTCGACGGCGTGCGACCGCGCCAGGCCATGGCGGCCGCACGGGCGCTGCTGTCCACGCTCGGCCTCGGCGACGTCGCCGGCCGGCTGCCCGCGCAGCTGTCGGGCGGGCAGCAGCAGCGGGTGGCCGTCGCCCGCGCGGTGATCGGAGGCCGGTCGCTGCTGCTGGCCGACGAGCCCACCGGCGCGCTCGATTCCCTCAGCGCGGAGTCGGTGATGCAGCTGCTCCGCGCGCAGACCGACAACGGCTCTGCCGTCGTCCTGGTGACCCACAACTTCCGTCACGCGGCCTGGGCCGACCGCATCCTGTGCCTGCGTGACGGCCGGCTGATCGACGAGGTGCGCCCGCCCGCGGGCCCGGAGAGCCTGCTCAGCAGGGAGCGCGTGTGATGGGACCCGCAGAGACGGAGACCTCTCTCGTCGTCCTCGCCGGGGTCGAGAAGACGTACCACTCGGGGCGGGTGCCGTTCCGCGCCTTGCGCGGCATCGATCTCGAGATCCAGGCGGGCGAAATGGTCGCGATCACCGGCCCGTCCGGCAGCGGCAAGACGACCATCGTCAACCTCATCGCGGGCATCGACCGCCCGTCGGCCGGGACGGTGACGGTGAACGGCACCCGGCTCGATCTCCTGAAGGAAGAGGACCTGGCCATCTGGCGGCGGGCGAACATCGGCCTGGTGTTCCAGTTCTTCCAGCTCATGCCCACCTTGTCCGCGCTGGACAACACGATGCTCCCGATGGAGCTGGCGAGGCAGGGCTCGCGCAGAAAGCGGGAGGCGCACGCCCGCGCCCTGCTCACCTCCGTCGGACTGGCCAGCGGCGGCAGCCGCCTCCCCGTCGAGCTGTCCGGAGGAGAACAGCAGCGGGTCGCCCTGGCCAGAGCCATGGCAGGCCAGCCGCGGATCCTCATCGGCGACGAGCCGACAGGGAACCTGGACAGCGAGACGGCCAGGGAAATGTTCCGGCTGCTCGCGGAGCTCAACGCGGCCGGGACGACCGTGATCTTCGTGACCCACGACCCGGGTCTCGCCGCGCTGGCATCGCGTGTGGTCACCGTCCGCGACGGCCGCATCGTGTCGGACACGAGCGGCGTGGGGCCGCGGATCGCGTCGCCGGAAACACCGGCGGGAGGCGGGAGGCCATGAGCGCGCTATCCCGCAAGGTACGGGGCGACCTGCGGCGCCACTGGGGCAAGAACCTGCTCATCGTGGGCACTCTCGCCCTCGCGATCGCCAGCTTCGCCATCGTCGCGGTGCCGGGCCTGCTCAACGCCAGCATGCAGAGCGAGATACGGCAGGCCCGCCTCTACGACGTGGCGGTGGCGACTCGTGATCTCGACCTGAGCTCCCGGCAGCTCACCGCGCTCGGGCACCTGCCGAACGTGGCCGCCTTCGAGCCGGCCGTCCAGTACTCCACCGTGGTGGCGACCGCCGTCAACGGGAGCCGCCAGAACGCGGTCGTGTGGGGAGTGAACGTCGGCCACCAGGCCGTTGACGTGGTGGATGTCACGGGTGGGCGGCTCCCGGCGGGGGCCGAGATCCTGGCCGATGAGGGGAACGCGAGCGCCACCGGGTTCGGTGTCTCGACTGGGGGGAACGCCGCGATACTGACCGCGGCCGACCAGATGACACCGGTCCGGGTGAGCGGGACCGGTCGCAGCCTGGCCACGTCGCCGACCGCCAACGGCTCGAACAGCGCCGTCTTCTACGGCACCGTGCCGACGGTTCGCGCCCTGGCCGGCGTGTCCGGGTACAACTACCTGGCCTTCCGGCTCCACGACAACAGTCCGGCCGCGCAGACGGCGATCATCGCGGCCGTCCGGCGCTATCTGACCGCGCAGACGGGGGCGTCGCCGTTCGTGGGGCTGCCCACCACGCGCGCCACGGGTTCGTGGCCGGGCCAGTCCATTTTCGGCCAGATCATCGCGCTCTTCCTGGTGATCACCGTGATGGCGGTCCTGTGCGCCCTGTTCCTCATCGCCAACACCATGAACACGCTGGTGGTCGAGCAGGGCAACGAGATCGCCATCCTGAGAGCCCTCGGCGGGCGGCGGCGCCAGATCGCGAGCGTCATCCTGCGCACGGCGGGGGCCCTCGGCGCGGCCGGCTCCCTCGTGGGAACGGCGCTCGGCGTGGTCGTGGCCTACCTGCTGACCCACTATCTGGCGGCACAGCTCTTCAGCGTGCAGGCTGGGTTCGCGGTCTCCGCGCCGGTGGTGGTGGCCGGCCTGCTGGCCGGGCCTGTCCTGGCGATGCTGACCTGCGTTCCGGCGCTGCGCCGGGCCGTGCGCCGCCCGGTGGCCGACGTGCTCGACAACCGGACATCGCTTGACTACGGAACGGGACGGCTGGACCGGATGCTGGCCGGCGCCCGGCTGCTCTCCGGTCCGGCGCGCATGGGGGTGCGCAACACACTGCGCCGCAAGCGCCGGACGGCGGCCACGATCGCCCAGGTGACCGTCGCCGTGGCGCTGGCGATCGCGCTCTTCGCCGTGGGCAAGACGGTGGCGGCGGCAACCGCCGCGGTCCATGCCGCCCAGCAATTCCAGATCGAGGTCGACGCCGGCAACGGCGCTCCGTCGTTCGGCGGACGAGCCATCAGCGTCGCCGCCGCCACGCCGGGAGTGACGCAGGTCGAGCCGCTGATCGAGAACAACGTCGGACTGCACGGGCAGCAGTACATCGCCTACGGGTTCGGGCCGAGCACGCTGTACCGCTACCAGCTGAGCTCCGGCCGGTGGTTCATCGCGGCCGACACCGCGACGTCGCCTGCCGTGGTCGTGCTCGGGCCTGCGGTGGCCAGCGCGACCGGCGCACGCGTCGGGCAGCGGCTGGTCGTGCTCACCCCGGTCGGCCCGGCCCAGGTGACGGTCGTCGGCATCGACAGCGTGATCTTGAACAACGGCGCCAGCGTCTTCTTCCCGCTGGCGCAGTTCCAGCGCCTGACGAACTCGGCGGCTACGGTCAACGCGCTCTGGCTCACCACGAAGAGCACGAGCGACCAGTTCGTCGACCAGGTCTCGGCCGCGGTGCAGACGCGGCTCGGCCAGGCCGGGTACGCCGCGACCATCAAGAAGAGCTATGTCGAGACGGCGCAGAACGAGAGTGCCAACAACTCCATCGTCACCCTGCTCGAGGTGCTCGGCCTGCTCGTCGTCGGCATCGCGCTGATCGGGCTGGTGGGCACGCTGACCCTGGCCCTCATCGAACGCACCCGGGAGGTGGGGATCCTGCGCTGCCTCGGCGCCGGCGCGCGGCAGATCCGCCGCGTGTTCAACGCGGAGGCGGTGGTGATGGCGACGGCAGGGTGGGCCCTGGGATCAATTCTCGGGTATGCCCTCTTCCTGGGCCTGGTGGCGTTCGTCGAGCACGACTTCGGCCTGACGGTCGTGAAAGTGTTCCCCGTGCTGAGCGTGCCCGTCGCGCTCGTCGCGGTCATCGTGGTCACGCTGCTCGTCGTCCGCCCCACCCTGCGCCGGGCCGTGCGCATCGATCCCGGGCGCGCTTTGCGCTACGAGTAGCTCCGGCCTGAACACGACGCATGTCGCGCTCGTAGCGCTGCGTGCGCCGGTATGCAAACACCCAGATCAATTTGCCGGCCTGGACCTCATCCTAACCTCAATCGTTCAGGGG
>DPMS01000502.1 GCA_003541285.1 Actinomycetota bacterium | reverse complement strand
CACCGTCGTGGCCGATGCGCCGGTGCTGGCCCGGGGCGTGGAACTGGTGGACACGCCCGGGACCGGCTCGGTCTACGCGCATAACACCGCCGAGGCGGAAGCGGCCCTGAACACGATGGACGCGGCCGTGTTCGTGCTCACCGCCGACCCGCCGGTCTCAGCCAGCGAGCGCGAGCTGATGGCACGGGTAGCGGAGCTGTCGGTCACCATGTTCGTGGTTCTGAACAAGGCGGACTACCTGGCCGGCTACGACAGTGGCCCGTGGGACGCCGGGGAAAGCGAGCTTGCCGAGGCGCTGGAGTTCACAGCGCGGGTAACTGGTGAGGCGACGGGGCGGCCGGCCGCTATCTACGCGCTGTCGGCCCGCGCGGCGCTTTCCGGCGGGAACGACCCGGGATTCGCCATTTTCGCGAAGGATTTCACCGTCTACCTGGAGCAGGGCCGGGAAGCCGACCTGCGCTTCTCGGTGGCCGCGCATGCGCGCCGCATGGCGGGGTCGTTGCGGGATGAGGCGGCGCTGGCCCGCCGGGCCGCCCAGATGCGCACGGGGAGGGCGGCTGAGCGGGTGGAGGCGTTCGCCGCGCGGCTGGCCGGGCTTGCCGTGGCCGCGGCCGAGACCTGGCGGCAACAGCAGGCTGAGCACCTGGAGGATGGCCTGGCGCGACTTGACACCCGGCTCACCGAGGGCCTGCGAGCCGAATTGGATGCGGTGCGCGACGCGGCGGCCGACCTGCTGGGACTGCATCTGGCCGTGCCCGGGCCGGGTGAGCGGCTGGCACCGGACCCGCGGTTCTTCTATCTGGTCGCCGGGCAGGCCGGGCAGACCGAACTGCTGGCCGGGGCCATCCGCAGGTGGCTTCCCGGCGAGGCCGGGCGGCGCCGGGCCCGCGCGTACCTGCGCCGTGAGGCTGCCAGCCTGGTCCCTCAGCAGATCGGACGGGCACGCGCCGACCTGCAGTACCGGCTGGCCGGAGCCACCCGGCAGCTGATCCGGGCGGTGGCGGATCGCTACACCGAGAGCACCGGACGGCTGGAGGGCGCGCTGCGGACCGCCGCCGCCGCGCGGAAGGCAACAGCCGATGATGCCGCAAGGCTGGACACCGGACTCGCCGGCCGCCAGCAGGCACTCGACCACGTGCTCAGCCTGCTGGACGAAGCTGCCGCCGCTGCCTCCCAGGCCAGCGCCCATGATGCCGCCAGCCCCGGACCAGGGAGGTGAGCAGGATGTTCCGCAGCATCCTCTTCGGCGATACGCCGCCGGCGGCAGAGGTGGACAGCCATACGGAACCGGCGTCCTTCCGCGACCTGAACCTGGACCAGATCACCGGGTCGGTGACAGCAGGGCTGGACTGCTACCACCTCGAGCCGTTCTTCTACACTCCGGTAGCCGATCTTGACCTGATCTCGTACCGGCACGAAGTGTTCCGCGAGCTGGGCGACCCGGCCCTGCTGGAACAGGCCGGGACGTTCGCCGCCGGGATGCGGCGGATGCGGGAGTACCTCGCGACCGCGCAGAAGCTGCACTATCCCCTCCAGCAGGAACGCTGGTTCCTGGAGGCGGTGGCCGCCTACTGCGAGGCCACCGCCGGGCTGGCGCGTGACCTGGACAACGCCGATCCCAGTTCCCGCGGCTTCCGGGGGCTCCGGGAGTACCTGGCTGGTTACGTGCGCTCGGAGGATTTCACCACCTTGGCGGCCGAAGTCACGAAGCTCCGGCAGGAGCTTGCCGGCATCACGTATTGCCTGCACATCAAGGGAAACCGGGTCCGGGTCCGGAAATATGACGGGGAGGACGACTACAGCCAGGAGGTCCTGGCGGCGTTCGGGAAGTTCCGGCAGGGCGCGGTGAAGGATTACCGGGTCCGGTTTCCCGCCCTGCGGGGCATGAATCATGTCGAGGCAGGTGTGCTGGGCCTGGTCGCGAAGCTCTACCCGGACGTCTTCGCCGCTCTCCATGACTTCTGTGAGCGGCACCGGGGCTATCTGGCTGACACGGTCGCGCGGTTCGACCGCGAGGTTCAGTTCTATCTCGCCTATCTGGCCTACATCCGGCCCATCCAGGCCGCCGGCCTCCATTTCTGCTTCCCGCTGGTGTCGGCGGAGTCCAAGGAGGTCCGCGCGGTCGCGACCTTCGACCTCGCCCTGGCCGGCAAGCTTGCCCGCGATGGTGCTGGCGTGGTCACCAACGATTTCCATCTCGAAGGACCCGAACGCATCCTGGTGGTGACCGGGCCCAACCAGGGTGGCAAGACCACCCTGGCCCGCACATTCGGCCAGCTTCATCACCTGGCCCGGCTCGGCTGCCCCGTGCCCGGCAACGCCGCTCAGGTGTTCTTGTGCGATGGGCTGTTCACCCATTTCGAGAAGGAGGAAGACCTCGCCACCTTGAGCGGCAAGCTGCAGGACGACCTGGTGCGCTTCCGCGACATCCTGGACCGGGCAACCTCCTGCAGCGTCATCGTCATGAATGAGATCTTCACCTCCACCACGCTGGACGACGCCCTGTTCCTCGGCAAACAGATGCTGAGCAGGATCGCCAGCCTCGATGCGCTCTGCGTCTGCGTCACCTTCCTGGACGAGCTCGCCGCTATGGACCCCGCGTGCGTCAGCATGGTCGCCACCGTGGCGCCGGATAATCCGGCGGCCCGGACCTACAAGGTGGTCAGGAAACCGGCGGACGGCCTGGCCTACGCCAGCGCGCTCGCCGCGAAATACGGGCTCACCTACGACCAGCTGAAGCGGCGGCTGGCGTCATGAAGGCCTATCTCATGCACCCCGGGCGGGACTTTGACACCGGGCAGAAGTTCCCGCCCAATGCGAAGGCGCTGACCCAGGACCTGGAACTGACCACACTGCTGAACGCCATGGCAGGGGGGGACAGCTTCCTGCTCGAGGTGGCCCACAGAGCACTGATGTGCGGCGTGACGGATCCGGAGACGATCACCTACCGGCAGCAGATCCTGCGCGACTGCCTGAGCCAGCCGGCGGTCGTGCGGGCGATCTACGACATCACGGTGCAGGCGATCGGTGAGGAGAGGCGCATCTGGTGGGGCATCGGGTCCCGGTACCCATCGGCGATCCTCAACCGCGCGGTGAATGCGATGAACATCTTCGTGGCCGCACTCAAGCGGCTGCGCGACCTCGCCGATTCACATGCCTCAGGCTTCCGTTCGGAGGGGTTCACCAGGTTCTTCGGCATGATCGAGGCCGAACTGGACGACGATTACTTCGCGCTGGTCGCCGGTCACCTCAAGCAGCTCAAGTTCCGCGACGGCGTCCTGGTCAGCGCCCGGCCCGGGGAAGGGAACGCCGGCACCGGCTACCTGCTGCGCCGGCCCCGGCCCACCCGCCGGGGACTGGCCGGCCTGGTGCCCATTCCGGACCACTCCGCTTACACCCTCACCGTCAGCGACCGCGACGAGGCCGGCGCACGGGCCCTGGCCGAGCTGAGCGACCAGGGCATCAACCACGTCGCCAACGCCCTGGCCCAATCAGCCGACCACATCCTCAGCTTCTTCCGCCTCCTGCGGACCGAGCTGGCGTTCTACATCGGAGCCCTGAACGCCCACGAACGGCTGGCCGCCCAGGGCGAACAGGTCTGCTTCCCGGAGCCACTTCCCCCGGCTGAGGCCGCGTTCTCCGCCGCCGGCCTCTACGACCCGTGCCTGGCGCTCAGCGTCACCACCGGGGTGGTAGGCAGCGACGTCAGCACCGACGGCAAGCCTCTCGTGCTGATCACCGGCGCCAACCAGGNNCCAGCTGATGATGCAGTCCGGTATGTACGTGGCCGCCACCGCGCTGCGAGCCAGCGCCTGCCAGGGCCTGTTCACCCACTACAAGCGCGAAGAAGACGCCACCATGACCAGCGGCAAACTGGACGAGGAGCTGGCCAGGATGAGCGATGTCACCGGGCACATAACGCCGGGGTCGATGTTGCTGTGCAACGAGTCGTTCGCGTCCACCAACGAGCAAGAAGGCTCACAGATCGCCCGCCAGATCGTCCGCGCCCTGCTCGGCGCCGGCATCCGGGTGTTCTTTGTCACCCACCTGTACGACCTCGCGCGGGGCTTCTATACCGATCCCACCACCGCCGCGCTCTTCCTGCGGGCGGAAAGACAGCCCGACGGCCGGCGCACTTTCCGGCTGGCCGAAGGAAGACCCCTGCCAACCAGCCACGGTAAAGACGTGTACCGCAGCGTCTTCGCCAGTCCGGGGTCTGTTCCCGGCTGCTCAGGGACAGCCAGCCGCTAACCGGCTGCCACGAGCGGCGCCGCGCCAGCGGCGGCGACTCCGGCCGGGACGAGCCATGGTGAGGCGGCGGCGAACCCGGTGGCCAGGGCCGGGAGGCGGCCGCGAGCTGGCTGACACCGGGCTGCTGGGAGTCATCGGAGGCGGGCCGGGCAGGGTCGAGCAGCTGCCACAGGTCATCCCCGAGCGCCTCCCGGGCCGCTTGGACGTCCCTGGACACGTCCAGGCGGCGCCGGTCCGCAAGCACCGCGGCCAGCAGCCGGTACAGCAACGGCCTGGCCGTACGGTCGAACAGCCGGCCTGACATCCGCGCCTGGTCCAGTGCGCTTTCAATGCGCCGGTAGGCGGCGAATGCCGCGTTCGGGTGCTGCTCCTGCCGCGGGCGTGACGGCCGGGCGGGGAGGCGGGCATCCGCAGCCGGGCTGACAGCAACCCCACCACGGCGGCCAGTCCCACCACCGCGAGCAGCCCCGCCACCGCGAGCAGCCCCAGCTGCCCGCCGACCGCATACCCGGCCGCGAGCATGATCACTGCGGCCAGCGAGATCAGCACCGCCGTCATGGCCCACCTGCCAGGTCGCGGCCGATGTCGTCCAGCGCGGTCCTGGCGCCTGCCGACCCCCTCCCCACCGCCCGGTTCAGCAGTTCCTCCGGGGTGTCCGCGGCCCGGCGCGGCGGCCCGGCGGCGGCCAGGGTGTCCTCCGTCGGGAGTAGCAGACGGTGATCGCCTCCCGGGCGCCGGCCGCGCCGCCGGGCGCCGAGCTTCCCGCCGCTACCGCATCACCAGCGGCGACGGCGACCCGGCCTGCCCACTCACCGCCGCCCCTGCCCGCTGCCGGTGACGCAACCAGAGCATGACCGCCGCCACGGCGGTCATCGCTACCACCGCGGCGAGCAAGAGGACAGCTGTCCCGATCTCTCCGGAAGACGGCGCCTGGCCAGGCAGGTGCGCCGCGATCGGGATCACGGGGACCGGGCCAGCTCCAGGCCGCCGTCCGCTGTGGCGGACCTGCACCACAACAGCTGCAACCGGGAGGGCGAACAAAGCCAGGGCCGTGAGCATGGCGAGGACCCTCGCCCACCACGGTCCTACCGGCCCGGAAACAGCGGGGAACTCGTCCTCGCGGCGGCGCCCCCTGGCTAGCACACCAGTACGCGGCGGCCATCAGCAGTGCGACGGCAACTGCCAGGCACGCCACGGGCGCACCTGGTCTGCGCAGCGGTCTACGGGGAACGCCGCTACGTCCGGCCGTGCCCATCTGGCCTCCCGCCTGTGCTGCGCAGGGACCGTTGGCGGCCCAGGCCGCGGTTGGCGGCGGGCCCACCGCCGTGCACTCACAGACCAGTCCGGCCGGATGCGTCAGCCATCTTGGCCGGCGGGCCAACTGCCTTTCCGATCCCTTGCCTGCGGGTGTGGTGTGCATCACAATGCGTCTGCAAAGAGGAGGCCGCCGTGTTCCCTGCCGCGGACAGCAATAGCGACCGGCGTGGGCCGGCATCCGGCCCGTTCCGCCAGGTGCTGGTCGGCTGGGACGGCTCACCGGACTCGGTTGCGGCGCTGCGCACCGCGGCGGCCATCGTCGGTGACGGGCCGGGGCGGGTGATCGCGCTCGCCGTGCTGCCCAGCCCGCAGCACCATGAGGCGGAGCGGGACCAGCCAGGCGCGGAAGCCGCGGGCAACCACCACGCGTTCCAGACGTTCGAGGCCACCAGGTCCGCCATCGCCACAGCGTCGCGCGCCCGCATCAGCCTCCACACCGAGGAAGGCCGCCAGGTCGCCCGCTCCCTCTGCGACCATGCCACCGAACACGGCTTCGACCTGCTGGTGCTAGGCCGCCACGGGGGTGGCGGCATCCTGCACCCCAGGCTTGGTCACGTCGCTGAGGCGGTGGCGCGGACAAGCCGGATCCCGGTCCTGCTCGTCAGCGCCGGATAGTCGCACCCGTGGCACCGGTGGCCGCGTGCCTGCTGGCAACTCGCGGCCGTGCCCACCGCGCTGGGTGGACGTGACACCGCGCGCGGGTGGCGATCTGAACATGCCCGATGACCGGCACCAGGCCATGGCCTGGGACGGCAAGCTGGCCACTGAGCGGGGACGGGCCGGTGTGTGGCGTGGGCAGGCACAGGTAACCGCCTGCATTGCCAGGCTGCAGCGATGGCAGCCCGGCGTGAGGGTTCAGCTGGGACGCTCTGTCTGGCCGGTGAGTGAGCCGCTGGCCAGTGCCCGGCCCGGCTGCTATTGGGCACCGACGATCATGAGCTGGTTCTTGTTGTTGTCCCGGAAGAAGAACAGCAGCGGCACCGTGCCGTCCCCGCCCATCAGCCCGGCGTCCACGTCCACGCCCTTGCTGCGCAGTTCTGCGTGGTCTGCCGCGGGGTCGGGCGATTCCAGGGCGATGCCCGTCATCCGCCCGGGCTGGTACTCGCCCTGCGGTGGCACCAGGGCGATGGCTGCGCCGCCACCGGCCGGGGCGACCTCGACCCAGCGGTCTTTCCCGCCGAACGGGACGTCGGCGGCCAGCGAGAATCCCAGCACCGTCGTGTAAAAGCTGATCGCCTCGTCCTGGTCGGACACCGGCACCATCACCCGGCCGACCTTCGTGATCTTCGGCATCATTGCCTCCTTCTCCTCTGCGTCACCGCGATAGACGAAAGCAATGGGCAGAACTCATCGGCCGGCCCAGCACCCGGGGGCTCACCGGGGCACTGGTGAAAACCGGCAAGTACCTGCCCCGCACCCACCGCAGCGCCAGCGGCACACCTGACCGTGTCCTGGGCCTTCGCCGGCCTGCACTACTGACCGGTTGACGATCGACGCCAGGGCCACGTCGCCGCATGCGATGCCCAGTCTCGACCGTAGCCGCGATGAGGTTCTCCGGGACGGCCACCCCGCGAAGGAATGCGAGGGTGCCAGTCAGGGCGGGTTGCCGGGACCTACGACCCTGCCGGTTCCGAGCCGGAGCGCTTGTACTGCTGGGATGCGGATGAAGCTGGCAGGGGGGAGAACGCTGGCGCTCGTGGTGGCCATCGCGAGTCTCGCGCTGGCGGGATGCAGCTCTGGCAGCGGGCCCGGCCCGGGAGGGACCGGCGGCGCATCGCTACCCTCAGGTAGCGCGCCCGGCCCTGGGATGATGGGCAGCGGATCTGGGCCCGGGTACCACTTCTCCACGCTGACCTGCACGGCGCCACCGGACCTGCCCGGGAGCACGGTCATCGTGACGCTTGGCGATATGGGGATGACCCAGATGATGGGCGGTAGCGCCCCGCTGGGAGCGCACATGATGCTGCGGGCAGTCCCGGGCACCGTGCCCCCCGGGAAGGTGAGCCTGGTCGCGGAGAACATGGGATGGCGTAACCACGAGCTAGTGATCTTGCCGCTCGCCGCGGGGGAACAAGCCGGCCAGCGGGTCCCTGGGCCGGACGGCACGGTCGATGAGACAGGAAGCATGGGCGAGGCTTCCACCAGCTGCGGCGCTGGTGCGGGCGAGGGCATCCGGGCGGGTACGGTGAGCTGGACCACGCTGACCTTGGCCCCCGGACGCTACGAGCTGATCTGTAACCTGCCCAACCACTACGCCGACGGCATGTACCAGGAACTCCTGGTCACGTCCTCCTAGCGTTGACCGGGAAATATGGGCAGCTCAGTGGTCGTAAGCGATCAGGGAGCGCTTGACTGGCGCCCCGATCTGCCAGTTATGCCAGATCGCCGCGCTGAGGGCCAGCAGGCGCTGGACCACGCGCGCCCACAGCCCGGCGGGGACGCGCCCGCCGTGGCGTTCGAGGCCGGGCTGGTTCTTCAGTGTCCAGATGATTGCCTCGACCCGCTGACGCAGCCAGTTCGGGAAGTACCGGGGGGTCTTCTCGTCTTTTCGGGCCGGGCGGATCAGCGCCGGGCCCAGGCCCGGGCTGGCGAAGAACGCCTCGGTGTCTTCGCCGGACAGGCCCTTATCGGTGATGATGGCGGTGCCGGGAGCCGGACGGTTGGCGGGCTGGCGCTCCAGCATCGTGCGGGCGGCCTCGCGTTCGCCGGCCAGTTTGGGGTTGGCCAGGCAGAACCCGGTCACGGTCCCGTCGCAGGTGACGATCAGCAGTAGCTTGCTTCCCCAGTACCAGCGGGAATGACTGGGGCAGTAGCCGTAGCCTGCCCATCCGAACAGCTCAGAGCGCCGGGCGGTGATGACCGACTGCCCGCAGGGCACCGGGGTGGCATCCATCAGCCGCAGCATCTCCGCGCTGGCGGGCGTGTGATCGGCCAGCCACCGCAGCGCGGCCTCCATCAGCGGCGCCGCGCTTTTGAGCCGCTGGTTGTATTCGCTTTGCCCCAGCAGCCGGGGGAACAGGTGCCTGATGCGGGAGGCTGCGGCGCGCAGCCAGTGCCGCTCGTCGNNAGAGTGTCCAGGTCGGCGATCACGATGGCTTCCTAAGGTCAGACGTGTGCAGACACGCCGATCTTGGGCACTCTTCGCCTGTCAGTCACGGATCAACGACGGCGTGTCCCGGCCAGGATCGCGTCAGTAGGGACCCTGATCGATAACCGGCCACGATTCGTACGGCGCCCGGGCGAGCGCGGTGGAGAGCCGGGCATCACCGGGCCGCCACACTGCGATCTGCCATTCAGGCTGGCACGGCGGGCACGGCGTATCCACGGCCACGTCGGCAATCAGCCGGTGGCTTCCTGCCTGCCAGCCGAAGGCAACCCCGTTCCGGCTGCCGACCGTGGTCCCTGGCACGGCAGTTATCCGCCCGCTCGCGACAGTCGCGACCATGAGCCGGGTCGCGGCGGCGCGGCCAGCCGCTGTGACCCTGGCGGTCACCTGCAGGGCAAGGAGCCGCCCGTCCGGGCTGAACGCGCCGCCTATGTAGGCCTGGCTTCGCCCAGGCAGTGAGATCTCCTCGACCCGGCCGCCGGGCAGGTCCAGCACGTGCACTCGGCAGCTCGCGGTGCAGCCCGGCATCCAGGCAATCTCAGCGGGGCTTGCTGCGATCAGGTTCACGAAGGAACGTGTCACCCGCCGGGTGCCGGGATCCCAGAGCTCGTACCTGACGGGGCTTGAGCCCGCCAGTTCCTGCACCAGCAGCAGGCCCGCGCGGGTTCCCTGGTCGATCACGTACCCGGCTGGCAGCCTGAGCCGGGGCCCGAGCGTGGCGCCGGTGACGCTGACCTCCTGCGCATTGCCCACCGCGGTGCTCATGTCCGCACCACGCCGGTAGCTGACCAGCCACAGGGCGCCGGGAGCAGCGGCCGGGGCGGTGAGGTCGGCGGCGCCGATGCGGCTCGCGACCCGTGATCCATCCGCGACGTAGTAAACCGGCAGCTGCCCGGGGGCGCAGCTGTCGCAGCCGACGTTGCCGACGGGGAATGGCTGAGCCGCCCAGCCGCCTGCAATGCGGATGAGCTGATAGCCATTGCCGCTCGGGGGCAGCCCGCGGATCGGCTCAGTCCGGCCGGTGGGCACCGAGAGCCAGGCTGGGCTGTGGCCGCCGAGCAGCAGCCACACGCTGGCGTCGCGCGGCAGCGGCTGGCCGGTCATCCGGGCGGGCTTGGTCGGCAGCGGAGACGGCGCGGCAGTGGGCGAACCAGGTGGCCGCGGACGGCTGCCCGCGCCGGAACCCGCGATCACCGCAGCCGCGCCCGCAACCACCGTGACCATGGCCACCCCGGCCGCCAGCCAGCGGCGGCGCTGGCGCCTGCGCGCCTCCCTGATCACCGCCTCCAGCTCTGTCCCAGCATCGGGCAGCCAGCCGGGCAGGGCGGTCTTCACGGAACCTCCCAGGACACCTGCTCGATGATCTCCGCCAGCTCCTCTGGCCGGAACCCGTACCGCCGCGCCACCGCCACCAGCTCACGTGCCTTCGCCACCACCGGGCTGCGCTGCGGCGCGATCCCGGTCACCGACACCCCACGGCCACGGCGGAACTCCACCAGGCCCTCCTCCCGCAGCGTCCGCAGCGCCCGGAACACCGTATTGGCGTTGACCCCGAGCACCGCGGCCAGGTCCCGCGCCGGCGGGAGCCGCTCACCCGGGCGAGCCTCGCCCTCGGCGATCGCCCGGCGGATGGCCGCGGCGACCTGCTCATGCAGCGGCACCGGGCTGGAATGATCGATCTCTAGTGTGGGATTAGTGCTATGCACATTAGCATCATAACCCCGCTGCGCCTGCGCCCGCCACGCCCAGTGCCCGCGGCGGATTAGGTTGCGACCGGATGTCGGCGTGGTGCAGCCACGTCAGGCGTCTAGAGGATCAACCCTCAACGCCGTCATCTGGCACAACTGGCAGATAGGCGCCCAGTCAAGCGCTCTCGGATCTCCTACGATCACTCTGTGCCACCGCAGGCACCTCGCCAGCGGCCGACCGGTGTGACCGACCTGCCCGTATTTCCCGGTCAACGATCCAGCGAGGCTCCGCCTCTGACCGCCGAGGTTGACAGTTCTGCCTGCTCAGCGGTGCCGCGTGGTTCAGGCTGGGATCGTAATGATGGCTGAGCAGGGCGGTTGTCATGTCTGGTGTGGTCACGGTTCCGGAGCTGCTGGATGGCCACACGGTCCTGGATGTGGAGTGCCTGGACCGCATCTACCTCAACGGCTACGTACCCATGCTTCAGGTCGGCGGGCAGGTCGTCACGTTCTTGCACGCCCACCTGGGGATGCCGATCGCTTCCCCGGCGGTGATCGAGCGGATCGGCACCCGGTTCCGGCAGGCGGTGGCGCGGTTCGCTGAGAACAACGACATCCCGATGGTCAAGTTCAGGAAAGGCATCCGGAAGATCGACGTGATGCGCCCGCTGCTGGCGCGCGCCGCTCGTAGCGGCCGGCCGCAGGTGGTGGCGGTCGGCTGGGCGCAGGAGTTCCAGCACGTGTGGGAGGCGCGCAAGCGCGACACTGACCCGGCCCGTCCGCCGCAGTTTTCCTATGCCATGGCCGAGCGGCGGGTGACCTGTTATTACTTCTATGTCTGGGATGAGCGGTGGGGTCCTGGGTTCATCAAGGTCTGCGCGTACTTTCCCTATCCGGTGAAGGTCTGGCTCAACGGCCATGAGCATTCCAAGCGGGCAGCCGCCCGCGCCGGGATCGGCTTCACTGATCTGTCTAACGGGTTCGCCTCCTGCGATGACCCCGATGGCCTTCAGCTGATCTGCGACCGGCTCGGGCCGCAGGACATCCAGGCGTTCTTCGACCGGTGGATGTCACGGCTGCCGCTGCCCCTGACTCCCGCCGACCGGGCCGCCGGCTACTGGTGGGAGCTGTCGATGCGCCAAGTCGAGGTCTCCCGGACCCTGGTGTTTGATGCCCCCCGCCAGGCCCGGGCGTTCTTCGAGGCCCTGGTCGCCGACAACCTCGACCTGGGCCGCCCCGAGCATGCCGGGATCCTGTTCAGGCGCTCTCCCCGCGGACGCAAACCCAAAGACCCGGCCGGCGGGACGTTCAAGACCGCCACCGACCGCAGCAGCAACGGCGTCACCATCAACGCATTCTGGCGCCACTCAAGAGTGAAACAGTACCTGAAGGACGGCCGCGCCCTGCGGGTGGAGACCGTGGTGAACTCACCCGATGACCTCGGGGTCGCCCGCCGCCTGCACAACCTCGATCTGCTCCAGGCCCGGGCACGTGCGATCAACACCAGGCTGCTGGAAACTGAGAAAGCCGGCCAGGGATGTGTCTTCGATAGTCCAGCCTTTGCGCGGATATCGCAGCCCACCCTCACCGAGGATGGCCGGAGGGCCCCAGGACTACGGTTCGGCGACCCTCGAGTCATGGCCCTGGCCGGCGCCCTCGCCAACATGCTGTGCGCCGTCACCGGCATCACGAACAAGAGCCTGCGCGCCTTGATGACCGGGCTGCTCGGCGCCCCCTACAGCATGAACCAGTCCTCCTACGACCTCTCGCGCCTGGCCCGCAACGGGCTCATCGCCCGCATCCCGCACCGCAACCTGTATGCCCTCACCCCCGACGGCCTGCGATTCGCAGTCTTCTACACCAAGGTCCACGACCGCGTCCTGCGCCCGCTCATAGCCGGCGACCAGCCCCAGGCCCCGCCCCCGCTCCGCGACGCCCTCCGCGTCATCGACGGCGAACTCACCCGGCGCCTCGCCGCCGCACGGCTCCCAGCAGCCGCCTGACCAGCCACGACCCGACGGCCATGCCACATACCCAGCCCGGAAACTCAAGATCGATGTCAAACTCTCAATAACCAAGCCCCGCTAGCGGCGCCCCGGCCCTCGGCATACACGCACACCGCCGGCAATCGCCTCACTGCGCGATAAGGTGCTGCGGCTCGGCCGCCTGGTCACCGGCCTGGAGACCCTGGCGGCAGCCGAGGCCGCAGGGCTGCAGATGATCAAGGCGCCCATCGATCTGTCCGTCGTGGCCGCACCGGCAGGACATGGGGAGCACTGCGCCGCGTTCCGGTCCGTCGGTAAACCGTGGATGCTGGCATCCGGCGCCCCGCTCAAGACTGTGCTCGGCCAGCTTGTGAAGACCGGCACCATCACCCAGTCCCAGGCCACCGCCGTCACCAGCGCGTTCACCCAGCAGATCAGCGCGTACTGGGGGGACGGCCCCGGGTGGCGTGATCACGGCCGCAAGGGGAGTGCTTGCCCAGCGGTCGGCTGTCCACCCGGTCAGGATGGCCGACCGTTGCGTGCATAAGAACCCGTCATCGCCAGCCCGGCTTGTGGGCGCTGTGGCGCGCCCAGGTGTATCTCCCTGGCCACCTCCTGGCCAGCAGTCGGCGCGGCCGGCCTGCCGGAGCGACGCGCGCCAGTCACTTAGGACCGGCGAGGCCCGCCCACCCGGTGCCGGGCGGAGTGCTGGGCGCGCATGACGCGAAGGCCCGTCCCCCAGACGGCCTGCCCGGTGAAGAACGCGGCCAGGGGGGCGATGCGGCTGGGCATGCTGCCAGGGGGTGATGCGGCTGGGCATGCTGCCAGGGATGTTCGCGGCCGGCGGTGCGGGCGTGGCCGCCGCCGGGTGGCGCATCTCGGCGATCCGCCACCACCAGGAGATCTTCTGCTCCAGGTAGTGGTCGGCGCTGTAACGGGCCGGGCCGGCGTAGTAGCTGAGCGCGAGCAGCCCGGCGAACACGACTGCGTAGATGATCGCAGTGCCGATGTCGGAGGCGCCTGAGGTGCAGGGTCCGCCGAATCCCTCAGCGGTCGCCCAGATCGGCAGGCTGAACACGATCGCGGACAGGTAGGTGATCTTGCGGGCGAACCCGGCGATGAGGGCCACCGCGATCGGCGTTTCCACCGCGGCGACCAGGTAGGCGAAGAACATCGCCTGCGGGTGCTGCTGGCTGGTCCAGAAGCCGAACCACGGCTTGAGCCAGCCGGGCTGCCCTGCGCCTGGCCCATGATCGTGCCCATGTAGGCCGAGCGGAATCCGGGCAGCCACTTCAAGATGGCGTCGATCAGCCAGATGATCCCGAAACTGACCCGCAGGGCGTCCTTCGGCCACGCCGGGATCCCCGCCTGGCACTCTGAGCTGTTGCTGTCATCATCTCCCCTCGTTTGGTGAGAAGCGTCATTCATGCCGTTAGTCACAGGTGGTCCGCGGAATACCCATGGGGGGTAGGGACATGCGGCCTTTGGGCACGGGGACGTTGGTCCCTACCCCCGGGGGGTATTACGGTGCAGGCTGTGAGTAGCGCCCGGGAAGAGCGGGGCCCCTGAGGTGAACGACGACGATGTCCTGGCACGGGCGGCATGGGTTCTGGCAGGTGGAGGTGCGCCGGTGAGCGTGAACGATGTCATTGTGATCGCAGCGGTCGTGCTGGCCGCTGCCAGCCTGGGCTGGTGGTTCTTCGGGCCCAAGCCAGCCGCTGAGGCGGCCGAGGCCGGCGGTGCCCAGGAGATCCGGGTGAGGGTGCGCGGCGGCTACACGCCCAGCCGCATCCACGCCCGGCCTGGGGTGCCGGTCCGGCTTGTGTTCGACCGGCAGGAGTCCGGGGACTGCACCTCCCGGGTGGTATTCCCCGACCTCGGCGTCTCCGCCGACCTGCCGGCCTTCACCGAGACCGCCGTGGAACTGCCCGCGCAGCCCGCCGGCGAGTATGGGTTCGCCTGCGGCATGAACATGATCCATGGCCTGCTCACCGTGGACGGCAAGGCCGGTC
>DPMS01000498.1 GCA_003541285.1 Actinomycetota bacterium | reverse complement strand
GTCGTGCACGTCGCCCTTCACTGTCGCCAGCACGATCCGGCCCCTGCCCGCCTCACCGGAGCGCTCCATATGCGGCTCGAGGTATCCGACGGCGGCCTTCATCACCTCGGCTGACTGGAGCACGAACGGCAGCTGCAGCTGGCCCGAGCCGAACAGGTCGCCGACCGTCTTCATCCCGTCCAGCAGGACGTCGTTGACGATTTCCAGCGCCGGGCGCTGGCCGAGCGCCTCGTCGAGATCGGCTTCCAGGCCGGCCCGCTCCCCGTCGATGATCCGGCGCTTGAGCCGCTCCCACAACGGCAGCCCCGCCAGTTCGGCCGCCCGGCTGGCCTTGACCGCGGCCGCGTCCACCCCCTCGAACAGTTCCAGCAGAGCGGCCAGCGGGTCATAACCCTCGCGGCGGCGGTCGTAGACCAGGTCGAGCGCGGTCTGCAGCTGGTCGGAGGGGATCCGGGCGATCGGCATGATCCGGGACGCGTGGACGATGGCCGAGTCCAGCCCGGCGCGCACGCACTCGTCGAGGAAGACCGAGTTCAGCACCGCCCGGGCCGCCGGATTCAGGCCGAACGAGACGTTCGAGACCCCGAGTGTGGTCTGCACATCCGGGTAGCGCTGCTTGACGGCCCGGATCGCCTCGATGGTCTCGATGGCGTCACGCCTGGTCTCCTCCTGCCCGGTGGCGATCGGGAAGGTCAGGCAGTCGACGATGATGTCGCAGGTGCGCATGCCCCACCGCCCGGTGAGGTCCTCGATCAGCCGGGTGGCGACGGCGACCTTCCAGTCCCTGGTGCGTGCCTGGCCCTGCTCGTCGATGGTCAGCGCGACCACCGCGGCGCCGTGCTCGGTCACCAGCGGCATGATCCTGGCCATCCGCGAGTCCGGGCCGTCCCCGTCCTCGTAGTTCACCGAGTTCACCACCGCCCGCCCGCCCAGCATCTCCAGGCCTGCGCGGATCACGCCGGGCTCGGTGGAGTCGATCACCAGCGGCAGGGTGGCCGCGGTGGCCAGACGGCCGGCCACCTCGGTCATGTCGGCCACGCCGTCCCGGCCGACATAGTCCACGCACAGGTCGAGCAGGTGCGCCCCGTCCCGTGTCTGCTGGCGGGCGATTTCGATGCAGTCATCGTAGCGGCCGGCCAGCAGCGCCTCCCGGAACGCCTTCGATCCGTTGGCGTTGGTGCGCTCCCCGATCGCCAGGAACGCGGTGTCCTGGCGGAACGGCACGTGCTGGTAGAGCGAGGCGGCACCGGGCTCGGGCCGCGGCCGCCGGTGGGCACGCGGCCTGCCGTGCAGCCGCTCCACCAGGGTGGCCATGTGCTCGGGGGTGGTGCCACAGCAGCCCCCCACCAGCGCCAGCCCGAACTCAGCGGTGAAGCTGTCGTGCGCGTCCGCTAGCTGGTCCGGGGTCAGCGGGTAGTGAGCGCCGCCCCCGGTGAGCACCGGCAGGCCGGCGTTGGGCATGCAGGAAACCGGGACCGCCGAATGGCCGNNCCAGGTAGCGCAGGTGCTCGCTCATCTCACCCGGGCCGGTCGCGCAGTTGAGCCCGATCAGGCTGAGGCCGAGCGGCTCCAGGGCGGTGAGCGCGGCCCCGATCTCGGTGCCGAGCAGCATGGAACCGGTGGTCTCGATCGTCACCTGGGCGATGAGCGGGACATCCCGCCCGCGCCCGGCCACGGCGATCGCCCTGCGGGCGCCGATGATGGCCGCCTTCGCCTGGAGCAGGTCCTGGCAGGTCTCCACCACGATCGCGTCCACCCCGCCACGCAGCAGGCCGGAGACGTTGCGCTGGTAGGCGTCACGCAGCTGGGCGAAGCGGACATGACCGAGCGTCGGCAGCTTCGTGCCGGGCCCGACCGAGCCGAGCACCCACCGGGGCTGACGGTCGGTCGAGACGGCGTCGGCGGCGGCGCGGGCGAGCCTGGCACCCGCCTCGGACAGCTCCGCTATCCGCTCCGCCAGCCCGTATTCCCCCAGATTGCCGAGATTCGCCCCGAACGTATTCGTGGTGATGCAGTCGACACCGGCTTCGAGGTAGGCATCGTGGATGGACCGCACGACGTCCGGCCGGGTGAGGTTCAGGATCTCGTTGCATCCCTCGTAGCCGTCGAAGTCGCTGAGGGTGACGGCGCTGGCCTGGAGCATGGTGCCCATCGCCCCGTCGGCCACGACCACCCGCTGGGCGAGTGTGGCGCCGAGTTGGCCCGCTCCCGGCCGGGGCGAGCGGTCAGTCGTGGTCATAGGGCACCTATTGTAGGTACTTCCAGTCCTCCCGCCGGGATGCAGGCCCGGCCCCGGATGGCCCAGCGGCAGGACCGGCGGGCCCCGCGGCAAGGGGTGCGGGGAGCCGGCCAGGGTATCCAGTGATCATGTGCGAGCCGTAGTCTGGAACTGTGATCCGTGGGCGGCTGGGTGGCGGTAAGGAGGTGGTGGGTGATCGAGTTTGACGGCATCGGGAAGCTCACCTCACCAGTGATCATCGCCGCCTTCGAGGGCTGGAACGACGCTGGAGAAGCTGCCAGCGGGGTGATCAGCCATCTGAGCCTGGCCTGGCAGGCGACGGCGGTCGGCGCCATCGACCCGGAGGACTACTACGACTTCCAGGTGACCAGGCCGGTGACCGAGGTCGCCGAGGGCCGGACCGAGCGGCTGATCTGGCCGACGACCCGGCTGCTCGTGGCCAAGCAGGACGCCACCGACCGCGACCTGATGCTCGTGCACGGCATCGAGCCCAATATGCGCTGGCGGGGCTTCTGCTCTGAACTGGTGGAATCGTTCACCAGGCTGGGGGCCGAGCTGGTCCTGCTGCTCGGTGCGCTGCTCGCCGACTCGCCGCATACCCGCCCGGTACCGGTGACGGCCGCGGCCTCCGATCCGGCGCTCGCCGCCGGCCTGCGCGCAGAGCCTGTCGACTACAAGGGCCCGACCGGGATCGTCGGCGTGCTCCAGCATGCGTGCGCGGATGCGGGCATTCCGGCCGTTTCGCTGTGGGCCTCGGTGCCGCACTACGTCGCGCAGCCGCCCTGCCCGAAGGCGACACTCGCCCTGATCCGGGGGCTGGAGGACGTCCTGGATGTGCCGCTCCCGCTGGCCGACCTCCCGGCGGAGGCGCGTGCCTGGGAGCGCGGTGTGGACGAACTCGCCGAGCAGGACACCGAGGTCGCCGACTACGTGCGGACCCTGGAGGAGGCCAAGGACGCGACCGACCTGCCCGAGGCGAGCGGCGATGCCATCGCCCGGGAGTTCGAGCGTTACCTGCGCCGCAGGCGCGATCCCGGGGAGCGCGGCGGGCGCTGAGCGCGGCTACACCGGTGGCCAGGGAACGGCCGGCCAGTTCTCCGGTGGATAGGGATGGACCCGGTGCTGGATCAGCAGGCCGATGCGGTCGCGGGTCGCCTGCACCTCGGCCGGCGCCAGCAGCGCGGCCAGCCCGGAGGCCAGGCTCGCGCCCCCCCAGTCCCCCCCGCCCCCGGCCATCTCCGCTTGCAGCCTCTCCAGCGCCTGCACCGCCCGGCCCGGGAGCCGGCGGCCACGCCACTGCCACAGCACCGTCCGGAGCTTGTACTCCTCCCCGAAACACACCCCGTGGTCGCAGCCGTACAGGCGCCCGTCCGGCAACGGCAGCAGGTGACCGATCTTGCGGTCGGCGTTGTTGACGACCGCGTCGAAGACGGCCATGTCCCGGAGCTGGGCGTGATCACAGCTGCGGGACAGGGCCACCAGATCGGCTGTCTCATCGGCATCGATCCACAGCTGGCACATGCCGGGGCCGAACGGGCCATCACGCATGATGGTGGGTGGGACGATGCCCCAGCCTGCGGCCCGGGACACGGCGTAGGCGGCCACTTCCCGGCCGGCCAGGGTGCCCGGCGGGAAATCCCAGAGCGGGCGCTCCCCCGCCACCGGCTTGTACACA
>DPMS01000943.1 GCA_003541285.1 Actinomycetota bacterium | reverse complement strand
GTAGCCTGACGCGGCACTAGTTCGCATCGATGGCATAGCTTCCGTTAACCCGGGCTCTGCGGCACTTGCAGTGTGGGAGGTATCCATGGCGAAATGAAGCTATGGCTGCATAGACCAGGACAGGAGTTGCTGAAGTGAATCTGATCTTTCACCGGCCTATCGCGCTGCACTGGCCCGGTGGCGACCTGCATGTCCAAGGGGTCTATTGGCTGCGGATCTACCGTGACACCGAGTCCGCCGTTGTAATCTTCACAGACATACCAGCTAACCAGGGCCCCGATGCGGAATTCGCTGACCGTGAGCTTGCCGGGTGGATCATGCGAGATCATCTGCCCACCGGTCTGAAGATACACTGATTCTCATGCATTCCTGGCCGCGCATCCTACTCACCTGAGTACGAAAGAACCAGGTACTACGAGATGTCCTTCGAAGGCCCCGGGATGAGGCGTGTATTTCCTAATGGACGCGGAGAGGTTCCCCGTTCAGAGATCAGCCGCACCATCGGGAGGCCGCTCGATCTCTTGCCCTCGCCCGGCGAAGTACTGGAAGGTGCTTTTGCGGCCGGAGGAAGGCTAACACCAGCGCCACGTCTGACAAGGTACATCATCCTTCCGGTAGACGCTGTGCCTCCACCGCTGTCTCCCTTCAAATGCGCATATCGGGAGCGCTTTAAGGAGTTCATCCTCTCCAAAGGGCTGGACCCCGACTCTGCGGACATACCAGTCCAGGTTCGTGAAGAATTCTACGCCCAGCTTACCGAGGATGAGTACCGGGCTTGCTCCTACCACCAAGCCAACTGGCGGTCAATCGCCGGAGAGTCAGTCCGGATCATCAGGAAGATCGGCGAGTACCCCAGCCGCTGAGCACTTCGCACGGCCGTGGATAGCGCAGAACTCAAGCACTCCGATCGCCGGTGGCTGTCTTCCCTGCTCCTGTCCGACTCCTTGCGGTGGACTGGTAACAGGTACACCGACAGCCAGCATCGCGGATGCGCGCTCCGCGCCTCAGGCACAACCGAGATCGTCAGGGCTGCATACGGCGAGACGCACCTGCGGCTGGTCCTGAGCGACTACGTCGACCACTAGCCGGGACCCACCGGCCGCACCGGGCCCTGCAGCAGAACCCGCCCGCCGGGCGCACACATCCACCCGCGGAAGTGACCGGAATCCGCGTGTTGCGCCGGGACCGGCTTGGCGGGCTGATTCACGGATACGCCCAGGTCGCATAGGGCGACGAGGTTTTCGGCACCCACACGCAGATTGCGCCACCATGTCCCGTGCTCAATGACCGCACAGCCACCACGACAGGACCCGACCGTGCGTATTGCACGGGAAGCACATACCGGGTGCCCGGGCATTCTGCCCGCCGCGAAAGGCCACCGTCCAGGGCGCTTCCTGTGGTCGCGTCGCTTGCTGCGCAGGCGCGAGCCTTTGACGGCGGCCTTCCCCGGCGAGGACCCGGCACCATCAGGGGGACGGGAAGGCCAGGCTAATCCCGTCAGCCCGAAGGCGAACCTGAACTGCCAGCCAGCCATCTCCCACAGTCCACGAAGTGCTTTGCGGTCATTCAACATGCGTGAGAGCCAGGCACGGACGTAGCGTTAGCCGCGGATTGTGACAGATGTGTAACCCGTGCTGCCAGACTCGGAGCCGCCGCTAAATGAGGTGACAGAAAACCCGGCGCTGGCGATCGCTGGTCCTCCGTGGAAGGGCGGGCTGCCTGAGTCCGGGAACACGTCCAGAACGAAATGATTCTGAGTCACCCCGTCGCAGGTGAGCAGAAGTGGCTCTGGCGGGAAGGATTCCAGATAGCTCGATCCAGTCGCAACTTGCCGGCCATTGGCCTGGGTCACGAAGACGCTGACGTCGCCATAATCTGCCTGGAACGGATCGCATACAACGGTAACGGGGACCTCAACCATGACCCGGTTCACCAGAGTAACCGACCCGATCGTTACCGTATTGGTGGCAGCATCAGCTGATGTCACGCTCAGGAATGTGAGTAAAATGCCGACCACAGTCGCGGCGACCAGTTTGAATCGCACGGTGGTACCCTCCTTGCGTTCGAGCTGCTGGTGGGTAAGGGCAGGCTGCGGTGATCTGGCCCCACCGACGACACCCATTCCCTGGCGGTCTCACAGTGCCGGGTCACCGATGTACACCTGGAGTATTCGCTGAACTCCCGTAGGCTAGTCATCTGCTTCCGCAGCCCCCGGTCCGGGCGCATCTCTCCGCGCCTGAAGCCTCAAGCCACATGCTGCGCCAACCGACCGAAGCTGTCAAGGCGGTACAGGGGACCCGCCGTCCCGCGCAGGGTGATCGCCAGAACCGCGCGGGCTGGGTGAACTGGCCGCCGCATGTCAGGCCGAGTCCGCGCCAGTGCATAGTTATTTGGTCTAACCGATAACGACGCTGTAGCCAACATGCCCAGAGGGCGCCAGCCAGAAAGGAGCAGGTCAGCCGTCACATGACGCTTCAAAAGCAAGCCAAGCCGATGACCTACTGCCTGTATCCGGGCACGAGGAACACCATGCGCTTCGCGCCTCTGAATCTGTGAGGCGCCCAACCCGCCAATGCCCTGGTAGATCAGAGAGCTGGGGTGCGACTGATCTATTCCTTGCCTGCTGGTGGCTGCCCGGTTATGCGGCCGGGTGGCCCGGAGTCAAGGTGCAGCCCCCGGGCTGGAGGAACGACGCCGGACCGGCCGAGCTGGCCGTCCTCCAGGCCATCGACACGTACACGGCCGGCCATCCGCGGCGGTGGCTGAGCTGCTCCGAGGTTTTGGCCGGTGATCCAGGAGCGCACCGGCCTGGGTCCCCGCTACGGCTACGAGGTGCTGCTCGACCTAGCCCGCCCGTGGGTGATCGCCGTCCCGGCCATCAGCGCCCGGGGCGAGATCGGCGACCGGCATTTCCCGGCGGGCGAGCCCGAGTCGGTGGATTGCAGGCTCTCCCGTGCCGGGCGGCTTGTCCTGGACGCCGAGGCGTGACCTGGGATGATCTTGACGGCATCAGAGCGCTGTGGCCGGCAGGGCGATCACCGAGTCGAAGCCGGCGGCTGCGATCTCCAGGAGCCGATCGGCGACTGCCCGCGCGGTTCCGGAGACGACGTGGTCGTGCCGGTCGGTGGGCCCGCCGTAGTAGCGGGCCAACGCGGGGTACCCGGCGTCGCTTGGTTCGTGACCGAGCTCGGTCAGTGCCACGAAGGACAGCGCCACCAGGTCGAATCGCTCCTTGCCGTGCGCCGCGCCAGGCTGCGCGCCAGTCGGGCCTGGTCGGCCACCACCTCGAGCGGCGCGATCCCGGCCACCAGCCCGTCAGCGATGGCGGCCGCACGGACAATGGACGGCTGGCTCGCGCGCCGATCCAGATCGGGGGGCCGGGGATCTGCACCGGAGCCGGACCGCAGGCCGGGGTCGAGGCCGAGGACTGGCGCTGCTGCCCGTGGCCGGGCCAGCGCCCGGATCGCGGTGGACCTGCATGTCAGTGTGGACACGGTCCGCAAGTGGCGGGGCCGGTTCGCCACCCGCGGCCTGGACGGGCTCAAGGACTTGCCCCGGTCCGGGCGGCCACGGCGGATCACCGCGGCCGAACGGGCCGCGATCTGCGCGCTGGCCTGCCAGTTGCCGACCACCACCGGGGTGCCGCTGGCCCGCTGGAGCGGCCCAGAACTGGCCGCCGAGCTCACCAAGGCGGGGCTGGCCAGGCCGATCTCGCCATCCTCGGTGCTGCGGATCCTGGCCGAGCACCCGATCAAGTCCTGGCAGTACCGGTCCTGGATCTTCCCCCGCGACCCGGGCTTCGCCGCCAGGGCCGCCGTGATCCTCGACCTATACCAGGGCTTCTACCAGGGCAAGCCACTCGGGCCCGGCGACCGGATTGTCTCGGTGGACGCCAAACCGTCCATCCAGGCCCGCGGCCGCCGCCACCCCACCGGCCCGCCCCGGCGCGGCCAGCCAATGCGGGTCGAGCACGAATACCAGCGCAACGGCGCCCTGGCGCTGCTGGCCGCCCTGGACGTGCACACCGGCACCGTGCCCGCCGCCGCCACCCCGCCCACCACCGGGATCGCCCACTTCATGGACCTGATGAGCCAGGTGATGAGCCAGGAACCCTACGCCAGCGCTCCCCGGGTGTTCGTCATCGTGGACAACGGCTCCGACCACCGCGGCAAGAAAGCAGCCCGGTGGCTGCGCGCCGCCTGGCCGAACGCCATCATGATCCACACACCGGTGCACGCATCCTGGCTGAACATGATCGAAATATTCTTCTCCATCGTGCAGAAAAAGGTCATCTCGCCCAACGACTTCGCCAGCCTGAACGACCTCGCCGCCACCCTGCTGGGCTTCACCAGCCGTTACAACCAGACCGCACGGCCGTTCAACTGGAAATACACCAAGGCAGACCTCGCCCAGACGCTCGAACGGATCAGCGCCCGCGAACAACCCCAAGAGACACCCAGCCTGCCACAGGCCGCCTGATGGACCCCGGCGCGGCCGGGCATCAGCGTTGTCTGCCATCAGCGGAGGTACTCGGTGAACCAACAATGGTTCCACTGCCGGACCGCACCCTTGACAGGTACTACCTTGAATGATTCTATGGACATATGACTAACGAACTCCGGTGGAGCGCACGAGAACTGAAGAGTGAGCTCAACCGCTACGAGGAGGAGCTGCGCGCTGCGGGCAAGACCCGCAACACCATCAACACATACGTCCAGCATCCCGAGCGGTTCATCAATTGGCTCGAGGGCCGGTACCGCCCCACGCAGGCCGATGCGAGCTGGAATCCCGGTCCGCCAGCGGGAGGCTACGACCGCGCTACGTTCGGCGAGGGGCGGATGTCCGGGGGGACCTCGCGGTACGACCCGCTCAAGAGGTATCTCGCCGAACGTACCGACCCGGTGATTCACCTTTCGTTCGGGGAGATCGAACGGATAATCGGTGGCCCGCTACCCGCTTCCGCCCGTCGTCACCGCCCCTGGTGGGCGAACGAGCGGTCGGGCAGCCACGTGCACGCATCGGCGTGGATGGGAGCGGGCAGACGTACCACGAATGTTGATCTCAACGCCGCCGTAGTGGACTTCGTCCGATAAGCCGTCTCCAAATCGATGAAAGGCCCGGCAGGCCCTGGCCCACGACGCCCCGACCCGCAGCGGCGGCGACGACAGCACTGACAATCCCAATCTTCCGCATTCATACCCGGGCCAAGCGGTCGGGCGTGAGCACCGATGCCAGCCCCGGTGTCGTGGAACCGGCCCACCAGGAAGTGGAGGTCGCGATGAGCGCCAGCGCCGAGTTCTGGGCGTATGACAACTGGCACCGTGACCGGGCCAGAGTCCACCGGGCGGGCTGCCCATTCTGCAACCACGGCCGAGGCGTCCAGGGTGGGGCAAGTGGCGACAACGACCAATGGCTCGGGCCATTCAGCAGCGCCGAGGACGCGCTCGCCAGGGTCAGCAAACCGCGCTGACGCTCGCTACTGCGGCACCTGTCGCCCGCAGGCTGGTTAGCAGGTGCCATCGAGCGTGCACCACACCTCGTGTTCTCGGCCCGGGCGGCCCACCGACGACGGCCTCACTGTGACCGAGCTGCACACCTCGTAGCTCAGCACCCAGCCAAAAAAGGCAGTCATCCAGACCGCCAGGCCATTCAACTGGAAGTACACCGCTGCTGGCCTAGCCCGGGCCTAGCCCGGCTCCTCGACCGGATCAACGTCCACCAGGAACCAGCCAGCCTTCATAAGGCCGCATGACCGACCCCGACGAACTTACGGGGTCACCCACTTAGCTGCCCGCTCGACCCGGCCGACCCAGTGCTGAAGCGGGCCCTGGAACAGACCCGCTCCGCGTGCGCCGCGGCCGACAAGCCGGTCGGCACCCACGCCTCCTATGGCGCGACCGCGCGGCGGTACCGCAATGGTGGCTGCAGCCTGATCACAGTCGCCACAAATGCGCTCGCCATCTCCCGCTGCGCCGAGACCGAACTCGCAACAGCCCAGGGCTAACGGCCCTCGTCTGATGATTGGTTGCGCCGAATCGTTGGCACTCGCGGCGCGACTCTACGGGCGACCTGGCTCTGGCAGTGTTCATACTCCTGTGCCAGCCAGGTTAGCTCGCACCGAATACGCGCCCGAATTGGGCACACCGCCCCCGGGAGATGACCAGTTCAGAACTACTTCAGGGTCCCGTTTACAAGACGGCTGCTCTGCCCCCGAGCTACATCGGCAAGAACTCGGTGCCGACCCGCGGGGTTCCCCTCGAACCCCGCGTCCGGGTTCGCGGTGCCGGATCTGATGTCAGTCAGCTGCCGGCCATGCCCGGGGAGAGGCGCCGGTTCGCCGGGGGACGTAAGGCTCTCATGCGGGAGTCATAGGCCTCTACCTGTGGTTTCCCGGGCGGCGGTAGGCATTAAGCGAGGATCGCTGGGGGGTGATCTCCATGAATGAGGACGTGGAACCTGGCATCGGCGGGACTGGTGCGGCAGTGGGAGGCCCTAGGTCATCTAGGCGGTTCCAGCAGATGCTGGCCCGGGATGCCGCCAGGGCTGGCTACCTGGGCGAAGGAGAGCACCTGGTGGCCCCGGTGACGCGTGGCAGCCGTGGTGACCTGCCCCTGGCGCTGTCTGCCCTCGGCGTCTTTGCCGTCACAATGGTCACCGCGGTGTTCCTGGCCGGGGTCACCGGGGTGTTCTTGGCTGGCCGCCTCGGCGCTGGCGCTGCCGAGGTCGTGCTCCTGGTAGGCACGGCGCTGGTCATCGCCCTGCTGCTGCTGACTATGCCCTTTGCCCGCGGGTACGCCGTGGTGCTGACCGACCGGCGTGTGCTGGTGTTCGGGGCCAGCACCGTGTTCACCTCGGGCCTGCGCGAGATCGTCATCGCCGCACCGCGAGGTGAGGTATCGGCGACCTTCGAGAGCTGGCCTGGATGGGGTGTTCTTCGCCTGCAGTTCCCGCCGACAGCGGATAACGCTCGTGTCCGGCTCTACTTCACATTCCCGTACAAGCAGATCGCCAGGTCCATGAACCTTGCCCTGGCGGCCCCGCCGACCGGTCCTGCGGCCAGCGCACCGCCAGCCAAGGCGGCGTGATCATGGCTTGGCTCCTCGATGGCGGGCCGGTGCCCGCCCGGGGGATATTGCGACGTCCTCTGGAGTCACGTCATGCAGCTGCAAGCGGACCTCGGCGGCCGCTCGATCAGCCGATCACTTGGCCCCCGAGATGGCTCCCAGAGCCTGTTCGATCGTTCGAATTTTCCTTCTGATCAGAGCCCCCTTACGGAATCGAACCGTAGACCTTCTCCTTACCATAGATCGCTGTGAGGTTCTGTACGTGCACGTAAACGGCCTGAACGGGCAGAACGCGAGCACAGGCCAGCGCCCATTAGCCCCAGGCGGGCACTCGCAAGCGCTGTTTGCCACTCAATCTGCCACTCAGTTTGATCTTCCCCGGGGTCGCGCAAGCGGGCCGGCACAGGCGCCCATTGGGCACGCTGTCAGCTGGCGGCTATAAGCGGGCGGATGCCATCGAGCGCATCACCCAGCCGGTCCTTTTCCACTTCCAGGTCGTAACGGGACTGCAGGTTGATCCAGAACCGCTCCGACGTGCCGAAGAACCGTGCCAGCCGCAGCGCGGTGTTCGCGCTGATGCGCCGCTGGCCGTGCACGATCTCGTTGATCCGCCGGGCCGGGACACTGATCTCCTTGGCCAGCTGGTACTGGCTGACCGCCAGCGGCTGGAGGAACTCCTCCAGCAGGATCTCCCCCGGATGCACCGGCCCCATGACCGTGTCCGCCACCATGCTCCCTCCTCTGCTAGTGGTAGTCAGTGATCTCTACGTCCTCCGGGCCGGCGCCGGTCCAGCGGAAGCAGATCCGCCACTGCTGGTTGATCCGGATGCTGTACTGGCCCGCGCGATCTCCCGCCAGCTTCTCCAGCCTGTTCCCCGGCGGCACCCGCAAGTCCGCCAGCACCTCCGCGGCATCCAGCATCGCCAGCTTCCGCCAGGCAGCCCGCTGCAACGGCGGGTCAAGCTTGCGGGAGCGTCTTCGGTGCCAGACGGCCTCAGTGTCCTTGTCCTGGAACGATCGCAGCACACACCCTACGATAACGCAACACGTTATTAACGCAAAACGTTATCAAAGTGCGGCTCAGGCGGCAGGCCCGCCGGCGAGGACACCCGCCGGCTGGGCACGCTTCCCAAGAATCACCAGCAATGGCAGGCACCCCTCCAGTCCGGGACGAGCGCCAGCCACCGGCCGCCACCGATGCACCTGACTGGGCACCCCAGCCGCCCCCCGCCGACAGTCGCGGACTGTAACCAGCGGCTTGGGCGGGCCGCACCCGTAGCCGCCGATATGGACGGCTGGCTGGGCATGACGGCGCCGCCGTTGACGTGCGCAGAGCTGGTTGTTCTGCGTATGCGTGGCGGGCCGCGCGTGCTTGCGCATGGCCGGTGAGCGGATGGCCGTGAAGGCACTGGCGGCGGGGTGCTTGTGCGGGGCGCGACGGTGTTTCGGCTGGGCCGTGGGCGGCGGTTGGTTCAGTGGGAAGTCCAGCCGCCGTCGACGGGCAGGACGGCACCGGTGAGGTAGCTGGCTTGCGGGTCGGTGAGCAGGAGCGCGGCGTCGGCGAGTTCGCCGGGCGCGCCCAGCGGCCGAGGGGGATGTCGGCGGTAAGGAAACGCCGCACCTGTGGATCATCGTCCATGCCGGTGTTGAGGGGAGTGCGGAACGGGCCCGGGGCGAGCGCGTTGACCGTGATCCCGGTTCCGGCCAGCTCGACGGCGAGGCTGCGGGTGAGCTGAACGACGGCGCCCTTGCTCGCGGCGTAGCCAGATCGTGCCGCGGCCCTGACCAGGCCCAGCGCGCTGGCGAGAGTCAGGATGCGGCCATATCCGGCTGAGCGCATGGGCCTGGCGGCCTCCCGGCACGCCAGCCACGTTCCCACGACGTTGACTTCCAGGCAGGCGCGCAGCGCGCCGACGTCGAGCTCATCAAGCGTGCCGCGCGCCTGCACCCGGCACTGGTTACCAGGACATCGAGGCGGCCGTGGTCAGTGAGCACCCGGTCGACCAGGGCCGCGACAGCGGCTTCGTCGGTGACGTCACACCGGCAGCCGGTAACCTGCCGCCCGGTCTGCGCGGACACCCGGGCAGCGGCCTGCTGGCAGCGCTCGGCTGACCGGCTGGCAAGCACCACGTCCGAGCCGGCCGCCGCCAGCGCGGTGGCGATCGCCAGCCCAGGCCCGGCCGAGCCGCCGGTGACAAGCGCCACCTGACCGGCGCGTGAACTCCATGCCGGGGGCACGGCGACGTCCGCCTGCTGGCCGTGCCCGCCTTCACCTGCCATCTGTGCGTGATCCCAAGAACAGCGCCGCGCCGGGGCGCGCTGAGGCGGGCCAGGCGGCCGTCCGGTCATGCTGCGAAGAAGTTGCTCGTACCCGGCTGCGGGGCAGGCGTCTTGGCGGTCGCTGGATGAGCGGCACAGGACCTACTCGGGCTGGTTGCGTGAGGATGCCGCCGCCACTGCGGTCTCCGCGCGGGCTCTCAGCCCGGCCAGGCGCGAAGCTGGCTCGCGTGAGTAGACCAGCCGCACGTGCGCGGGGGCGACCTGCGGGCCCCACGCGGTCATCGGCGTGGCCGCGATCTGCCCGTGCTCGAGCAGGCACCGGGACAGAGCGCGGGCGTCGAGTCCCAGGGCCGCCGCGTCCAGCAGCAGCGACCAGCCGCCGTCGGGACTGATGACCGGAAGGCCAGCGAGTTCAGCGAGGATGAGGTCACGGCGGGCCCGCCNNCTGCCAGGCGGGCGACGGCGTCCCACTCGTTATCGTCCAGCATGTGCCCGGTGGGCATGGACGGGCTCATGGTCACGATCACTGACGCCCTGCTGATATGGCCCAGGGCTTCCACGTCGAGCCGCCACCGGCCCGCGTCCGGTCGCAATGGCACGTGTACCGGGCTGGCGCCCGCGAGCCGCACCCGGGCAATGAACCCCTGATAACAGGGGTCGGTGAGCACCACCTGGTCACCGGGGCCGGTCAGCGCGAGCAGCG